>JAJRUC010000053.1 GCA_024278015.1 Chloroflexota bacterium | reverse complement strand
TTCTGGTTGCTGGCCGACGCCGCCGGGCCGGCGGTGTTAATCGGGCAGGCCATCGGGCGCTGGGGCAACTTTATCAACCAGGAGCTTTACGGCCCGCCGACCACGCTGCCGTGGGGCCTTTCCATCGATGCGGCCCACCGCCTGCCCCCATGGAATGACCTGACCCAATTTCCGCTGGAAACCACGCGCTTTCACCCCACCTTTGCCTACGAAATGCTCTGGAATCTTGTTTTCTTTGCCGGGGTAGTGTGGGCGGTTAAAAAATGGGGCAAGCAAATCAAGCCGGGCATCCTGTTCGGAAGCTGGCTGGTAATTGCCGGCGTGGGGCGCATCTGGGTTGAACTGTTCCGCCCGGACCAACCCCGCTTTTTAAACACCCCCATCAGCACCTCAACCATCATCTCTGCCATCTTTGCCCTGATTGGGGTTTTTATCATTATGGTTAAACTGGGGAAAATCAGCGTGCCGTTTATGAGCGCCGATTCAAAGGTGGCCGAGGCGGCCCCGGAACCGGGCCGGCGCCGGCCCGCGCGTTCAAAACCGCGCCGCCGGTAGGGGCCTGACCGGCTTTACGCTGTTTTGCAGGGGCACATTGCAATGTGCCCCTATTTTTGTTTGATGATGGCGTCACAATCGCCGGGTTTGCCCACAATCACCAACACATCATTGGCCCTGATAACTTCCTGGGCGGTGTGCAAGACAATCACCCCGTCGGCCCGCCGAATAGCCACCACCACCAGGCCGTATCTTTCGCGCAGGCTTGATTTTAGCAGCGACAGCCCGGTCAGGTTTTTGGGAGCAAGGAGTTCCACCACGCTGATTTCCTTGTTGACTTCCATATAATCTACAAAGCCACTGGAAGCCAGTTTGCGGCCCAGACGCACCCCGGCTTCGTGTTCGGGTAAAATTACCTCATCTGCGCCTATTTTAAGCAGAATTTCTTTTTGGGTGCGCGTTCTGGCTTTGCAAATAACGCGCCGCACCCCCAACTGCCGCAAAATCACAGTTGCCAGCATATTGCTTTCAAAATCAGAGCCGATGCAAATAATGCCGGTATCAAAGTTGCCGACGCCCAATTCCAGGTAGCCTTCGCGGTTGGTGGCGTCCATCTGCACCACGTGCGGCAACCGGTTAGACAAGCGCTGCACCAGCCGCATATCGCTGTCGATAGCCAGCACACTGTGCCCGTAGCCGTGCAGGGTACCGGCCAGACTGGAGCCAAATCGCCCCAGGCCAATTACCACAAATTCATGCTGCCTGTCTGTTACTGGAGTGCGGGTCGTTTGATTTGGGACATTCGTCAAAGTACTTTTCGTCATTTTTTTATCCGATAATTATATGTTCTTCCGGGTAAACTACCTGGGTGCGCCGGGTGCGCTGGGCAATGGCAACCACCAGCGTCAGCGGCCCCAGGCGGCCCCAGAACATGGTAAACACAATCAGCAGGCGACTGACCTGACTTAAATCCGGGGTAATGCCCATTGAATAGCCTGTATTTGAAAAGGCGCTAATCACTTCAAACAGCACCGGCACCATTTCGCCCCCATCAAAAAGCAAAATCAAAATTGTGATGGTGACAACCAAAATGGAAGACACCAGCAAAATGGCTGCCGCCTTGAAAACGGTTTCGGTGGGGATGGTGCGATGAAAGACGCGCACATCAGGAAACCCGCGCACATTGTTGCGCAGCGTCGCCAGCAGCACGGCGATGGTGGTCAGGCCGATGCCGCCCCCCATTGAAGCGGGCGCGCCGCCAATGAACATAAACAGCATCAACACCAACTGGCCGGCCGCGCCCAATTCCTGAATGGGCAAAAAGGTGATGCCGGCGGTTCGGCTGGAGACAACGGTAAAAAAGGCGGTCAGCCAGCGCTCGCCGACGGTCATGGAAGAAAGCACGTTGGCCGTCATGGCCTCTTCGGTCAGTAAAATTGCGGTGCCCACCACGGTCATCGCCAGCAGAATCGGCAAAATCAACTTGGTATGCAGGGTAAAATGTCGGCGGCGGGGCAGGTTTATCACATCGAAGATGGCGGTAATGCCCATCGTACCGATGGTGATTAAGGCGGCCAGAACAATCGTCACCACAAAACTCCGGCGCGAGGCAAGCAGCAACGGGTCTTCCATGCCGCCAAACAGGTCGAAACCGGCGTTGCAAAAGGCGGAAATTGAGTGAAAGAGGGCGTAATAGGCGGCTTTGGCCGGCCCCATATCATCCCACCAGCTAAAAAACAGAATAACAGCGCCCAAAAGCTCAATGCCAAGCGTGACCACCAGCACAGACAAAGCCAGGTTCACCACCCCGTATGATGTTTTTACCCCCAATACCTGCCGCAAAATTCGCCGTTCTCCCAGGGCCAGATGGCGGCCAATCAGGCGCAGCAGCACCACCGAAAAAATAATGAAGCCCAGCCCCCCCACCTGAATAAGGGCCAGCACCACCAGTTCGCCAAAAACGCTCAACGTTTCGGCGGTGCCAACCACCACCAGGCCGGTCACTGTGGTGGCCGAAGTGGCCGTAAACAGGGCCTCGCTCCAGCCAAGCGATTGACTCGATTCGGTGGCGAAGGGCAGGCGCAACAGTGCCGTACCCACAAAAATAATGGCGGCAAAGCCTAAAATCAGCTTGCGCGGGCTGTTATCTTCGGAATAATCGGTAATACTTGATACCGGCGTACCATGACTGGTCTGAAATCGATTGGGCATAGGCTAACTGTTACACATCTTTCATCGAAAGGGCAATCCGGCCCCGTTCCGGTTCTACGCGCAGCACCCGCACGCTCACCACATCGCCCACAGCCACCACCTCATGCGGCGACTTGATGTAGCGGTTTGCCAGTTGCGAAATATGCACCAGGCCATCTTGCTTAACGCCGATGTCCACAAACGCCCCAAAATCCACCACGTTGCGCACCGTGCCCTTCAGCACCATATCGGGCTGCAAATCTGCCAGGGTCAGCACATCGGCGCGAAGGAGGGGGGCGGGCAAATCGTCGCGCGGGTCGCGGCCCGGTCTGGACAGCGCCTCAAGAATATCGACCAACGTAGGCCGGCCCACCTCCAGCAAATCGGCCAGGGCGGCAAGATTATCCCTGTTCTGGCGATGGAAGGCCGCCACCCGCGCCGGCAGGTCCGGCTCGTGGCCGCGCACGTCCATGCAGGCAAACAACCGCTTCACCACCGGATACGATTCGGGGTGGATGAAGGTGTTATCCAGCAGATTATCGCC
>JAJRUC010000052.1 GCA_024278015.1 Chloroflexota bacterium | reverse complement strand
TGCCCATCAGCACCACGTTGCGCACGTCGTCCGGCGTGCCGATAGAATTTATTACCACCCAAACCGCCACCGTGCCCGCCGGAACCGGGGCTACCACTGTTACCACCATCGTCGCCGTAGAGCGAGGCCCGCGCGGCAACGTGCCTGCCGGGCAAATTAACCACTTCCGCAACCCGTCGCTGGGGCTGCTGGCGCGCGTCATCAACGATACCCCGACCAGCGGCGGCACGGTGCGGGAAGCGGGCATTGTGACCGATGACGATAAAGCGCGGGTGCGCTCCAAACTGCGGCAACTCATTCAGCAAGCAGGCTACGAAGCCATAACCGCCGGTTTGGACGCGCAGGAGTTCGTCCCCCCGGAAACATTGCAGGTGATTGAGCTTGATTTAACCTACAACCAGTTTTCGGGCGACGTGTCTGAAACCCTGGGCGCGGAAATGCGGGCCGTGGTGCGCGGCACGGCCATCGCCAATTACGACGCCAATCAACTGGCCTATTACGCCTTGCTTGATGCCGTGCCGCTGGATAAAACGCTGCTGCCCAAAGGCTTGCGCTTTAGCGCGGGCGGCATTGAAGAGGTGCAGGGCCGGGCTGTGATATTCCCCGTGATAGCTGAAGGGATTGTGGTGTCTGACATTGATGAGGAAAAAGTGAAAGAGGCCATCACCTTTTTGCCCATCGGCGAAGCCCAGGCCTGGCTCAGCCAAAACCTGCCGATTGTCTCGGTGCCGGGCGTGGATGTTTCGCCCGCCTGGCTGGGCCGTTTGCCCCTGTTCCCGGCCCGGATAAAGGTTGAAGTGGTGGATGTTTCGCCCCTGATTTTTGGAGACGCGCCGTGACCCGTATTCTGGCCCTCGATTGGGGCGAGAAGCGCATCGGCGTGGCGTTTTCAGCGGGCTATCTGGCCGCGCCGCACAGCGTCATTTACCGTCGCAGCAAAGCTGAAGATTACGCCCGCATCGCCCGGCTGGTGACGGAAACCGGGGCAGACCTGTTGCTGATGGGCCTGCCCACCACCTTCAACCCGGCAGAACCCATCGGCCCGCAGGCCAAACGCATCCTTAAATACAAAGATGCGCTGGCCGAACATCTGACCATCCCCATCGAAATGGCTGACGAAACGTATTCCACGGTAGATGCCGGCGAGTTTTTGCGTCAAAGCGGCAAACGGGGCAAAATCCCTATAGATGCCGCCGCTGCCGCTGTTATTTTGCAGCAATACCTGGACAATAAAAAACAGGAATAATCTATGAGCATCATTCGCTACATTTTGAAATTCATCGTTTTTTTGCTGGGCCTGGCCGCCATTGCCCTGATTGTGGGGGTGGGCGCAATTTTTGTGCGCAACAACGCCACCGGCGCCGGCATCACCGTGGCCGAAGGGGGGCCGTCGGTGGGGCACGCCCCCCAGGGCGCGGAAGAATTGGCGATTTACATGTTCCTTCAGGCCCGCGCCGACGAAATCAATGCCGCCCTGTCTGACGACCCGGCAGACCTGGCTTTTACCATCGAACCGGGCGAATCGGCCCTGTCTGTGGGGAAACGGCTTCAGGAAATGGGCTTGATTGCCGATGCCCAACTCTTTCGGCAATTTATGCGCTATAACAATCTGGATGTCAGCATTGAGGCCGGCGATTATACCCTGCGCGGCAATATGAATATGAAGGAAATTGGACAGGCCCTGCAAAAAGCCAAATTTGAAGAGGTGGTAGTTACCATCCCCGAAGGCTGGCGGGCCGAACAGATTGCCGAGATGCTGACCGCCGAAGAAATTATGGACGGCAGCGAATTTCTGGCGATGGTGCGGGAAGGCGCGGCAGTGGAACATAATCTGCTCTTCGACAGGCCGGCAGGCCGGTCTTACGAAGGCTACCTCTTCCCCGATACCTATCGCCTGCCGGTTCCCGCCCGCCCGGAAGACCTTGTGGTACGCATGCTCGATAACCTGGCGGCCAAATTGCCGGCCAACACCTTCGAACTGGCCGGCCGTCAAAATTTAACCTTCTATCAAATTTTGACGGTGGCCTCTATTGTGGAACGGGAAGCCGTCATTGCCGAAGAACGGCCCATCATTGCCGGCGTCTACCTTAATCGCCTGGCCCAGGGCATGTATTTGCAGGCCGACCCCACCGTGCAGTACGCAATGGGCTACCAACCCGAAGCCGACCAGTGGTGGAAAACCCCCGTCACCCTGGATGAATATTCGTCCGTCAACTCGCCGTACAACACTTATTTGAACCCCGGATTGCCGCCGGGGCCAATTGCCAATCCGGGCATTGATTCAATTATTGCCGCCCTGGAACCGGCGGAAACCAACTATCTGTTTTTTGTGGCCTATGGCGACGGGGCGCATATCTTTGCCGAAACCTACGAAGAACACCAAAAAAATGTAGCCGCATATCAGGGGCAATAGGCTGTGAAAATTGTGATGATTGGCCCGTTTGGGTTGCGCGTCAAAAATACCATGTCTGAACGCGCCCTGCCGATGGCCCGCGCCCTGGCGCGGCGCGGCCATACGGTGTCGATGATACTGCCGCCGTGGGATTGCCCCGTCGACGCGGGCAAAACATGGCTGGATGACGGCGTGGAAATTGTCAACAGCCAATTGCCCGCCCTGCCGGGGCCGCTGTTCCATTTGCAACTGGCGGTCTGGCTGGTGCAAGCGGCCTTGCAGCGCCGGCCGGATGTCATTCACCTGTTCAAGCCCAAAGCCTACGCCGGGCTGGCCCATCAATTGCTGGTTTATTTAAAGCGATTGGGCCGTCATCGGGCCAGACTGGTGGTTGATGCCGATGATTGGGAGAAAGCCTGGAACAAACTGGGCGATTATACGTTCTGGCAGCGCCGGTTTTTTGCGTTTCAGGAGCCGTGGGGGCTGCGTCACGCCGAAGCCG
>JAJRUC010000051.1 GCA_024278015.1 Chloroflexota bacterium | reverse complement strand
GGAGAGGATAAACGGGGTGATATTTTTGCCTTTTATGCCCTGCGACGTTGCCAACGTCAGAGCCTGCTCAATATAGCGATTGGCCTGTTCGGCGGGCCATTCATCAGCCACAGGCACGGGTACAGTGAGCAAGATGGCGTTGGATAACTGCAACTGGTCCCGGGCGGCAACAAGCGCGGCGGCTTCGGCGGGCGTTTCAACCCGCAAATCCACGCTCAACCCGCTTTTACGGCTGAAAAAGGCCGGCAGGTCATCGGTTTGGTAGCCAATCACCGGCACGGCCTGAGTTTCCAGCACCTCTAAACCGGCCGCCAAATCCAGAAAGGCCTTCATCCCGGCGCAAACCACGGTGATGGGCGTGCGCCCCAGTTCCATCAAATCGGCAGAAATATCATACGGCATCCCGCGATGCACGCCGCCGATGCCGCCCGTAGCAAAAACGGCAATTCCGGCCCGCCGGGCCAGCACCATTGTGGCGGCCACTGTGGTGGAACCGTATTCGCGCCGGGCCATCACCAGGGGCAGGTCTCGCACCGAACATTTACGGGCGGCAGCGGCGTGGGCCAGGGCCGTCAGTTGGTCATCGGTCAGGCCCACGGTCACTTTACCGGCGATGACGGCAATGGTGGCCGGCACCGCGCCGTTGTCTCGAATAGCCTGTTCCAGTTTGCGGGCAATTTCCAGATTTTGGGGATAGGCAAAGCCATGCGTAATGAGGGTCGATTCCAGAGCAACCACCGGGCGATTGGCTTGCAGGGCGGCGTGGACTTCGGGATGCCGGGTAATAATTTGATGAGCCATGTTTTCACTCCGATTGATGGATGGACAACGATGCGGAAATTTATTGCCGAAAGGAAATTATAGACTGCATCGGGCAGAGAGGCAAAAGAAAAAAGCAGGGGCACAATGCATCGTACCCCTGCAAAAACCGTTGTTTTTCACCCGGCTGAGTATCACGCCTCCATTTGCAAAAAGTGTCTGGCGTTTGTCCAGATAATTCGGGGGGTAATTTTAATGGGATGCACCCGTCGGGTAATGGCCCAGCCCTTGAACAGTTTGTGAATCCACCAGTACGTAAAGTCTGTCACTTTGTTTCTGGGCATTTTTATCAATTTTCGAATGACGGGAATCAGCCACGGAAACTGCACGCCGACGGCAAACCAGCGCTGCAAATTCTCCATCTGGTTCTTTTCCGATTCGCTGCGCACCAGAATAGAGCTATCCCAGGCAATGGCCCCGATGTCTTCAAAACTGCCGACCATATGACCATTCTGTTTGGTAAATTCGCCCAGTTCCGTGGCCGGATAGGGCTGAAACAGAAACGCATGCGAATATTTGACTTTGGCCAGGGCATTAAGGCGCATCGTCTCAATATCATCTTCGATGGTGGCCGTGGGCAGGGCCAGAATATTGGTGGCCGTCAAATTGATACCGGCGTCATCCAGCATCTGCCCGGCCTCGATGATGGTCTCCCGGCTCATTTTGCGCTTGAGCAAATCGTTGCGCAGGCGGTCGTTCCCCGCTTCAATGCCCATGCTGACCGTGTTGGCCCCCGCTTTTTTAAGCAATGCCACTTTTTCGGGGGTGAGCAAATTGGAGCGGACATTGGCAAAAAAGGGCAGGCCCACCTCTTTGGGAAATTTTTCGGCAAACTCTTCCAGCCAATCAACAAAAATGATGAACAGGTCATCCAGAAAAACAACCTGCTCCAGCGGGTACCGTTCCCGCACCCATTGCACTTCCTGAATGACCCAATCAACCGGAAATTGATAGCCCCGTTTTTCGCGGGTGTAAATTTGATACCAGGCATGATTAAAACAGTAAGTGCAACTGTACGGGCAACCCCGGCTGGCCATAAAATGCTTGATGGGGCTGCGCCGGGTGACGATGTGCTTGCTGTAGACCAGCTCCCGGTCCGGCTTGGGCAGCGACCCCAAATTGCGGGTCAGGGGGCGCACCGGGTTTTTAACCACTTCGCCGCCGTCAACTTTGAACCACCAGTTGGGCAAATCAGGATGAAAGCCGCCGTTGTTCAGGGCGTTGGCCAGGTCCAGCACAGGGCCTTCGCCTTCGCCCACGCACACGCCGTCTACGCCGGCTTCGTGAATCATTTCCGGAAAGAAGGTGGGGTGCGGCCCGCCGAAAATCGACATGACCGGCTTGTTCAAATTCTCTTTGATGGCCCGGTTCAGCTCAAAATAATAGTGCTGGGAGCCGGTCATGGTGCTGTAGCCCACAATGTCGGGCCGGTATTTTTTCGCCAGTTCAATGGGGTCTTCCTGGGCGCATATCGCCAGTTTAACATCGTGCCCGGCTTCCTTCAGCACCGCCGACATCGACATGATACCCTGCGGTTCGTAGTCTATCTGTTTTTCAACCCATAAAATTTTTGTCATTCGCTCTACCTTTCACACACGTTTTTACGCAGACAAAAATCGCCCGTGTAAAACAGTGGCAACCGTAATACGCTATGCAATTTTTGGCAAATCATCATCAGGCGGATGGTGTTTTTTGCGCGATGAGAACGGCGGAATTATAAGCCGGAAATAACTTCTTGTCAATTTTTATGAATTTCACTATAAAAATTAATGTAGGGGCACGACGCGTCGTGCCCCTACGACCTAAAACAATTAGGACTTACGCAGTGTAAGGTTACCCCCCTCAGTCCCTGATGAAGAAACCGCTTCGCGCCCTCAAGCGGGGGGAATTAGCTCCTCCCCCGACAGCGGGGGACGCGAAGCGGGGAGGGGGTAAAACACCGTGATTTACCGCAACTGCGTCAGTCCTGACAATGTCTCTTTGGGGGGAGGAGGCATGTCATTGCGAGCCGCGCAAAATAATCTCCCCATCGACTTACCGGAGATTGCTTCGGCAAAACACACCTCGCAATGGCATAGTGTCAAAATTACGAACTGCGGTCAGATAGTCAAACCAGGTGTATGTTAATCAATCCGGATTTTCAAAAATTCCCGCAGCGCCCATTCCGCCGCCGATGCACATGGTCACCATGCCGAATTTCGCATCGCGGCGTTTCATTTCATGGATGAGTTGGGTGGTCAGCTTTGCGCCGGTTGCGCCCAGCGGATGCCCCAGGGCAATGGCGCCCCCGTTCACGTTGGTTTTTTCCAAATCAAAACCCAATTCCCGGATGACCGCCACCGATTGCGCGGCAAAGGCTTCATTCAGCTCGATGAGGTCAATATCGGCGAGGGACATCCCCGCGAGCTTGAGCGCTTTTGGCACGGCGGCAACGGGTCCGATGCCCATGATTTCCGGCGCGACGCCCCCGACGGCAAAACTGACCAGCCGCGCGAGCGGTTTCAGCCCCAATTCGTCCGCTTTGCGGCGCGACATCACCATCACGGCGGCGGCGCCATCACTGAGCGGCGACGAGTTTCCGGCGGTCACAGAGCCGCCCATTTTGAAGACGGGTTTCAACTTCGCCAAGCCTTCCATGGATGTTCCCCGGCGCAGCAGTTCATCGGTATCAAAGGTGATGTGTTTGGTTCCCGTTGGCGAGACAATTTCCACATCCAGGGGGGTGATTTCATCTTTGAACAGCCCGCCATCAATGGCGGCGGCGGCGCGCGCGTGCGAGCGCACGGCGAATTCGTCCTGTTCGGCGCGGCTCACGTTGAATTGCGCGGCGACAT
>JAJRUC010000050.1 GCA_024278015.1 Chloroflexota bacterium | reverse complement strand
CACCTCGATGCCGGCGCGGGCCTCTTCACCGTGTGTGACCTGCGCCCCTGTCTCTCGGAGGCGACATGGGCGGCGGAACGCGCATTGTGGTGGCGCCTTCTGGACGAAGCCAACGTCAACATCACCCCGGGAGCGGCGTGTCACTTCGTCGAGCCGGGGTTCGCGCGCCTGTGCTACGCGGCCGAACCCATGGATGCCGTGGTCGCCGGCATCGCGCGGCTGGGGGCGGTGCTGGCGTAGTCTCTCGCGGGTCGTCAGCGTCGCGGTCCGCGGGCGGCGACCCAGCGTGGCCACGGTCCGGTGCTCGGGCGGCGCGACTCGCCGTCGCGGGTCCGCAGCAACCGGCGGGTGACGAAGTTGTAAAGCGGCTTGCCGGTGCGGCGCCACAGCCGCGCGAGGGTGCCGCGTCGCAGGCCGTCGGATGAATCCATAGCCACCGTTCTGACCACTCCGTTGCCAAGGTGTTGTTGCACTTCCAGCACAAGGGGCAGTTTGCCTTCCCCCTGCTCTACCTCAAGGGCGAAATAAATTTCCGGCAATTGTTCAACCGGAAACGCAACGTCAATTACCGGGCCGGCAATACGAACAATTCGACCAACTGATGTTTCAGCCATTCTCTACCTCTCTATTTTAACGCTTCTACGCCACCAACAATGTCCATCATTTCTTTGGTGATGGCCTCTTGGCGGACGCGGTTATAAGTTAAAGTTAAATCAGCCACCAAGTCATTGGCGTTGTCTGTCGCGCTGCGCATGGCAACCATCCGGGCGGAATGTTCGCTGGCCAGCGCTTCCAGAACGGCCTGATATACTTGCAGTTCAGTAAATCTGGGCAAGATAATATTGAGCAGTTCAGCCCGGTCCGGTTCGTAAATATAGGCGGGGGCCACACCGTGGCGCACGCTGTCGACGTATTCGGCCACGGCCTGCTCTTCGAGCTTATCCGGCAACAGCGGCAACAGCCGTTTGACCACCGGCTTTTGCACAATGGTATTCACAAAATCGGTATAAGCCAGATAGACTTCATCGAATGTCCCGTTCAAAAAATCGGCGACGGCAATCTGGGCGATGGGCAGAACGTCGAGCAGGGTAGGTTTGTCGGGAATGTCTCCAAATTCGGCGATGATTTGTTTGCCGATTCTGGTAAATGCCCCCCGGCCCTTGCGCCCAACGGTCACAAGCTGAACCGGTTTTTCCAGCCGGTCGATGAAGCGCATTGTTGCCCGAACAATGTTGGTGTTGTAGCCTCCGGCCAGTCCCCGGTCTGAAGTAATCAGGATGATGCCAACCTTGTGTACAGGTCGCTGGGTAAGTAGCGGGTGGAACTGCGCTTTTGAGCCGGGTTGTTGAGACAGGTGGATCAACACTTCCCAGGCTTTCTCGGCGTAGGGGCGACTGGCAACCACCTGTTCCTGAGCGCGGCGCATTTTTGCAGCCGCAATCATTTGCATGGCCCGTGTGACCTGCGAAATATTTTTTATACCATTTATTCTGCGTTTTATATCACGTAACGAAGCCACAGTTACCTCATTTACAAGTAAGTTGGCCTTTTAAGACAACCGGGTTGCCTTAATTTATTTGGATTGATAAACCGAACCGGCGGATTGATTGAAGGCTTCAATGGCCCCGCGCAACGCCGCTTCAATTTCCGGCGTTAGCACCTTTTCAGAAACAACAGACTGCACCAGGTCCGGATTATTCTGGTTGACGTACTCGCGTACCGCACCAATGAACGTTGTCACCTGGTCTACCGGCACTGCATCGGCGTAGCCGTTGGTTACGGCAAAGATGCTGACCACCTGGTCAACCAGCGGAATGGGCGAGTACTGCGGCTGTTTAAGCAATTCCATCAGGCGCTGTCCGCGTTCCAGTTGGCGTTTTGTGGCCGGGTCCAGGTCAGAAGCAAACAGGGCAAAGGCGGCCAGTTCGCGGTACGAGGCCAACTCAAGCCGCAGCCGACCGGCAATCTTCTTCATAATTTTGGTTTGGGCGTCGCCGCCCACCCGTGACACCGACAACCCGGCGTTTACCGCCGGCCGCTGCCCGGAGAAGAAGAGGTCACTTTCCAGATAAATCTGGCCGTCGGTAATGGAGATGACGTTGGTGGGTACGTAAGCGCTCACATCGCCGGCCAGGGTTTCGATGATGGGCAGGGCCGTCAACGAACCGCCACCCTGTTCGGCAGACATTCGCGCGGCGCGTTCCAGCAAGCGCGAGTGCAGGTAAAAGAGGTCGCCGGGGTAGGCTTCACGGCCGGGGGGGCGGCGCAACAGCAAGGAGATCTGGCGATACGCCCAGGCGTGTTTGCTCAGGTCATCGTACACTACCAGCGCATCCTGGCCCTTTTCCATGAAATATTCGCCGATGGCGCACCCGGCATACGGGGCAATGTACTGCAAAGAGGCCGGTTCTGAAGCCGTGGCCGCCACAATAATGGTATATTCCATAGCTCCAAATTCTTCCAGGGTAGCCATAGTCTGGGCCACGCTGGAACGTTTCTGCCCAATTGCCACGTAAATGCAAACCAGGTCTTTCCCTTTCTGGTTGATGATTGTATCCAGGGCGATGGCTGTCTTGCCCGTTTGGCGGTCGCCGATGATAAGTTCGCGCTGGCCGCGGCCAATCGGAATCATCGAATCGATGCTGATGATGCCGGTTTGAACCGGCGTATCAACGTTTTGGCGGTCAATAACGCCGGGGGCAATTCGTTCAAGGGGGAGATAGGTATCAATATCAACCGGGCCTTTGCCGTCGATGGGTTGGCCGACGGCGTTGACCACCCGGCCCAGCAGGGCGTCGCCTACCGGCACCGAAGCGATACGGCCGGTGCCTTTGACCATATTCCCTTCTTCAATGTGGGCATATTCACCCATAATAACGGCGCCAACCTGGTCCGGCTCCAGGTTAAGAGCCATCCCCGGAACGCCGCCCGGAAATTCAAGTAATTCGCTCATCATCACATCGTTCAAGCCGGAGATGCGGGCAATACCATCGCCCACTTCCATAACCCGGCCCGTTTCCACGGTTTCTACCGGCGCTTCAAACGATTCAATTTGCTGCTTGAGAGCGGCTGTAATTTGATTTAAGTCTAATGCCATACTTGCCTCCAACATGGAGATTTAAGGTTGGGAACCGGAGACCGGCTTGTTTTAACAAGCTCGTCTCTAATTCGCATCAACCGGGTTTTACGCTTTTTGAAGGTTATCTTCAGGCCGTCATCAAACTTTCGCGCGCGGCATCAAGTTTTGCGGCCACGCTGCCGTCCAGAATTTTATCGCCGATTTGCACCACCACGCCGCCGATGATTTTTGCATCAACCGCGAAGTCCAGCGCAAGGTTATCGCCATATTTTGCCGAAAGTTTTGCCTGAAATTGCTGTTTTTCCGCATCTGTCAGGGGTACAGCGGTGGTAACAAGCGCAGTTTGCACGCCATATCCTTTGGCGCTCAGTTGCGTCAGGGTGGCGGCTATTTCCCCCAGCATACTCAGGTGGCCTTCTTTTAACAGGGTGTAAAAAAAGTTACGCGCCTGTTTGGAGACATCCGCCGGCAACAAGGCATCCAGCGCCTGCCGGCGGTCACTGAACGGCAGTTGGGTGTTGTTGAGTTTGGCTAACAGGTCCGGCCCGGCGTCGTTCAGCCGGTTGTTCATCGCCGACAGCGCGGTCTGCCAGCCTTCCAGAGCCAGTTCGTAAATGGCGCGGGCATAGCCAAGCGTTTGGGAAACATTTCCATTGCTCACGGCTATTCTCCCATTTCGGCCAGAAAATTACCAACCATATCGCGCTGTATTTTTTCGTCTATGGTTTGGCCCACCACTTTACGGGTCAAATCAACCGTTAAATCAGCCAGTTGCCGGCGTAATTCTGTCTGGGCGGCCTGGCGTTCAGCCTCAATTTCCGCTCTGGCTTTGGCTTTCATTTCTTCAGCCTCTTTACGAGCCTCGGCTAAAATCTGCTCTCGCATGCCGGCAGTTGCCTTCGCAATTTTAGAAGCCTCTTCCTGAGAAGAACGGCGTGCAGATTCCAGTTCTGTCTGAAATTTGACCCGCTCGCGGTCGGCTTCTGCCCTGGCTTTTTCTGCCGCAGAAAGGCCCTCGGCGATGTCTTGTCTGCGTTTTTCCAACATAGCCAATATCGGTTTGTAGGCAAATGCTCGCAAGGCCAACAGCAAAACCACAAAGTTAATCAGATAGGCAACGAATACGCTAATATCAAATCCTAATCCTGCCAATGCCGGATCCTCCTTTCATTAAATACTGAAGTATCACGTCTTAAAGAGTTAAAGCACAAACAGGAAAATCAGTGAGATAACCAAACCGAAAATTGCAAGTGCTTCCGCAAAGGCGATACCGATAAACATGTTAGTTATAATTTGACCGGACACATCGGGATTACGGGCAATTGATTGCAGGGCGCCGCTGACAACAATGCCAATGCCCACACCAGGCCCAATTGCACCTAATCCAATTGATAACGCAGCAGCCAAAAATTTTGCAGCATCTGCTCCCATTTTTTATTATGCCTCCTGATTTTATGATTATTTTTTAAATTTTTCACCAAGCCGGCGTCATTCGCTGAATACCGCCGACAATAATTAGTGTGCTTCTTCGTGGCCGTGCGATGTGACCGCCACGGTATAAAACGCCACCGACAGAATGTAGAACACGAAAGCCTGCACCAGACCCACAAAGACCTCCAGCCCCAGGAAGGGCAGCGTTAAAACAAGAGGAACAAGGAAGGCCAGGATGACGAGCATAACTTCGCCGGCAAAAATATTGCCGAAAAGCCGGAAGGTAAACGCGATAATCTTGATGAACTCACTCAGGAACTCCAGCAGCCCCACAAACGTATCAATCAAGCCCATTGCCGCCTGCCCAAGCATCCCGCCGGGACTGCGTTTGCGGCCGTGGGCATCCGGTTTGAAGGCCGCTTTTACCCCCTCAATGGTGAAGAACTTACCAAGATACCCAAGCCCCAACGCCGAAAACCCGAATACCTGGGCCGCCACCTGGGTGAACAAAGCCAGCATCAGGGTGTTGTTCAAATCTGCGCTGGGGGAACGGAAGAGGGGGACAATGACCTCGCCTTCCGGGCAGGTGTTCCCCAGCCGAAAACCGGCAACGGCAGGTTCTTCCTGAACCGCTCCGGCAGTGGCTTCGGCCTCGTGCGCTTCGCACAGGCCAACGCCGGCCAGCGGCAACAATCCAAACCAGTTAGACAGCAACACGTAGATAAAGATGGTGGTGGGGATAACAAAAAATTTAGCCACCCACTTCGGCCCGGAGACGTCTTCGGTCAGGTTGTACAAGGTCTCAACCAGAAACTCCAGCGTGTTTTGCAGGCCGGAGGGAACCATCTGCATATTGCGCGTACCCAGGTAAGCGACCACAATAATCAACAGGGTCACAATCAGAGATGTCAGATACGAATTGGTGATGTTAAAACCGCCAATATGCCACAGGGTTTCTGCGCTAACCGAAACAACCGGCAATTCAAACTTCAGAAACATTGTCCCCAGTACAAGCAAAACCAAGGCTCCTGCAGCATAGAGGATTTTATTTCCTTTCATAAATTAACGCTCCTCTTTATCCCGATTTGGCCTTTGCATACGCGCTGAAACCCGATAGATGGCGTATACAGAAAACACCATTCCAATAATCATTAAAATAAAAATGAACCAGGGCGCGGTATTAAACTTTTTGTCTAAATACACACCGGCAAAAAGCGCCCCTGTTATCGGACAGGATATCATTATCCCAAATTTTATGGCCAGATTATATCCAACTGCAAATTGTCGAAATCTGTTACTCAAGGTCTGGCCCAATTGCCCGGTTTGATTGTTCTTTGTGTAAAAAGTTGAAAAAACTCGCGCCGATATGTCGTACTCACACTTGGCGGATAATACACGAATAACCGATATTTGTCCAATTCAGCTATCCGTTTTTTTGACACCTGTCGCATGACGCAACTGGTGTGACAGGTGTCAAAATTATCGCAACGATTCAATAAAAAGGAACCGGAATTTACCGCTTTCGCGCGGCCGGTTTATACATAACGATAATATATTCGTGCTTGAAAATATAATATCCGCCGGCCAGCGCCCGATACCGCCACAAATTCGAGGCGCGGCCCTTGCCCCGTTCATTGCCCTGAATATCTTTAACGATGATGGCTTTGGTTTTAAATCCCACCCGGTTCATCCGCTCCATGCACCAAAAGCCCAGCGGAATCAACTCGCCGTGGGCGTATTTATCGCCGATAATCAGAGCGGCAAAGCGGCCGGGGGCCAACAACTTGAACCCTTGCCGGGCGATAGCCTGGAAGCTGTCCAAAAAGGCTTCCACGGAATTCAGATTCGATAAATCATCGGGCCGGTCAGAAAATTTAATAATATCCGCATAGGGGGGATGCAATACCAGAAACTGCGCAAACTGCTGCTCCCACGCCGCCAGTTCGGTTTGAACGGCGGCCAGGGTGGCCGGCCGGGCGCTGTCTCCCTGCAAAATCCTGATGCGCGACTCAAGCAAGTGGGGCGGAATTTTGTCTCTGACGTAAGCAACCAGTTCCGGCTTCAGTTCAACGCCCACCAATCGCCGCGAGAGGTTGACCGCTTCCAGGGCCGAGGTGCCGGCTCCCAAAAACAAATCAAGGACAATCTCGTCCTGTTTGGTGTATCGTTCAAATAGCTGGGTGGCAATTTGGGGGATGAAGTTGCCGTGATAATCAAGTTGATGCCCGCCCCGTTTCATCCGGTGGGGGAACAGCCACAAGGAATCGGTCAGGATGTTATCGTATTCGCGCCAGCGATTTAAATCTATATCGTTGCAGAATGTGGTTTTGGGCGGTTTCGGCGTTTCTTTTTCGGACATGGGCAAATTATAATCAGGAATGGCAGAATGCACGAATTTTGATGGTCGCCACAAACGGGCGGCAGCGTCACAAGGTAACAAGCCAAACTGTTCAAACTTTCAGTTGAACATTGGATACTTTCAGCCGGGCCGGCGATGTATTTGTAGCCCCGCTGCTATCAGCCACCAGGTTATTGAGTTCTGTCAGGACCGGTTCCAGGGGTTGCCGGTTTTGGGCGGCGGCCTGGGCCAGCCGAACAGACCCGTCTGCGCCGCAACCGGCGCAGCCGCCGATATGGTGGGTTGCCAGCACCTGTTCCGCCTGGGGGTGGAGCATCTTTATTTCGTCGACGGTCATACGCCCGGTGATGTTAAGGCGGCCTTGCAACTTCATAATTTCAAAATCGAGACCCGTTTTTTCCCGACAAACTTCGGTTTGAAGCTCTTCCAGGGTGCGTTTCAAATTATACAACCGGCGATTCATCTGCGTGACCCGGTCTTGCAATTCCTTGTTTTGCCGGGCAGTTCTCCAGCCTAAAATTAAAGCGACAATGCTTGCGCCCAATGCCCAATAAACCATGCTTCCCGTTCTCCTTGTATTATATACCCAACCGCGTCATAAAATTAGGACTTACGCAGTTGCAACATTTTACCCCCCTCAGTCCCCCCGTTGACGGGGGGAAGTGTTACATTCTCCCCCCTCACGAGGGGGGAGTTACGCGAAGCGGTTGCTTCATCAGAGGGGGGGTGAGTGGTTACAAATAACATGGATTTGCAGGAATACGCCGGTTT
>JAJRUC010000049.1 GCA_024278015.1 Chloroflexota bacterium | reverse complement strand
GGGGAAATTCCCTCCCCCTTTCAGGGGGATACCCGAAGGGCACAGGTGGCCGGGGAGGGGGTAAAAAGCGCGAATCCGGTTGTTTTCAACCTCAACTGGCCTGACCATCACCCGGCGTAATTATTTTACGGATAGACACCAAGGGGGAAGCAAACCGAAAGTCTGAAATATCAAACCCAGCTTGATAAATCGTCAAATTCCAAATCAAAGAGGATAATACCAATGACAGTTGTAACTAAAAAACAAGTAGTAGAGGCGCTGCAACAGGTGATTGAGCCTGAACTTCACCGCGATTTGATTAGCCTGAACATGGTTGAGCATATTGCCGTTGAAGGCGAAGAAGTGAGCTTTACCGTGGTATTGACCACGCCCGCTTGCCCGCTGAAACACCAAATCGAAGCGGAGTGCAAAGCCGCCGTCAGCCAAATTCCGGGCGTAACCAAAGTAACCGTCAACCTTGATTCCCGCGTGCCCGCCGATGCCCGGTTGATGGGCAAGCTGGATGTGGGCATTCGCAACGCCATTGCCGTAGCCAGCGGCAAAGGGGGCGTGGGCAAAAGCACCGTCGCCACCAACCTGGCCCTGTCCCTGGCCCTTGACGGCGCAAAAGTTGGCCTGCTGGACGCCGACATTTACGGCCCGAACATCCCCCTGATGATGGGCGCCGACGGACGGCCCAAAGCCTTTAACGGCAAAATCATCCCCCCAACGGGACACGGCATCAAGCTCATCAGTATGGGCTTTTTGGTAGACCCCAAACAGCCCCTTATCTGGCGCGGGCCGATGCTGCACAGCACCATTCGCCAGTTTTTGCAGGATGTAGACTGGGGCAAGCTGGATTATCTGGTGGTAGACCTGCCCCCCGGCACAGGCGACGCCAGCCTGAGTCTGGCCCAAAGTATCAGCCTGACCGGAGCCGTCATCGTCACCACCCCCCAGCAGGTAGCCACTACCGATGTCATTCGCAGCGTGGGTATGTTTGAGCAGCTTAATGTGCCGCTACTGGGCATCATCGAAAACATGAGCTATTTCATCGCCCCCGATACCGGCGCGCGCTACGATATTTTTGGCGCGGGCGGCGGCAAAGCCATGTCTGAAGACACCGGCGTACCCTTTTTGGGGCAGGTTCCGCTGGAAATCAGCGTGCGGGAAAGCGGCGATGCCGGCACGCCCATTGTGGCCCGCAACCCGGAAGCCGCCTCGGCGCAGGCCATTCGGGCCATTGCCCGGCAAATTGCGGCGGCGGTAAGCGTGCAAAACCTCACCCGCGCCGAAAGCAAGGAATTTGCCGCCGACCCCAATTTGAAAATTATTCGGTAAACGGAGCTTGGGGGAAAAATCAGAGGTTGGTTATTGGTTATTCACGATGGATGAATTTCCAGTCTCCAATCTCTTTTCTTACGCCAGGGCGCTTTCATTGCCGGAATCCTGCACAAAAATACACGATGACCCGGTAGCCTCAACCATCTTTTTGGTAAATTGCAAATTCACAGAGGGCTGCAAACCGAAGATATTCAAATCGGCGCGGGGGACCGTTTGCACCAGACCGGCCAGCGTCCCCGCCTCGACAATGATTTTGGTGTTGCGCGGCATACGACCCAGGTTTATCAACATTTGCAAAAAATGCCGCCCGTTTTCGCACTCGGTTTCATTGGCGACGATGGTAATGAGCGTGATTTGCCCCTTCCAGTTACGATTTATCTGATAGGCCAGCAACAGCGACAGATCCAGGTTTGCCAAACGCATCCCAATTTCCCAATCCGGACTCTGCTCCCGAATCCAGACATTGATTTTCTGCTCCCGGCCCAGTTGGGCGGCAGCGTGTTGGGCATACAAAATTGCGCCCATGCTGTTTGTCATCGCCTGGTCCAAAATTGTCTGAATTTTGTTGCCCCGGGTTTTGGTGGCAAGCGTTATAAATAGCGCATTCGGGCGAAAAAAACTACCTTGCAACACATCCAGGCTGGTGTGCATATTTTCGTAAAAATTATCGGCTTCAATCAAAGCCAGCCGGGCAAAAATCTGGTCGCGGGCAAATGCCTGCACCACCTCATCCAGCCTGTCAACCCGCTCTTTTTTGCCGGGCGGATAAACGCCCAGCAAATGCACCGACCCGCGCGGCCAGGTGAGCGCCTTCAAAAACCGGTACACGCCCAACACCTCCAGCGGCGATTGCGCCGGTATCAGCAAACTTGGCTTCCAGGCCCGTTCCTGACTGGTCGGCATAGCCATCACCTGCATGGCCGCCCATTCTGCCAGCGAAACAAACAGCCCGCTGCGCACATCGCTGAACGGATTCTTCAATTGTCGATGAGTGAGGTACACGTACAGGCCGGTAATGACCACCACCGCCACCAGGCTGAATAGCGGATTAATCAAAAACATAACGATGACGGAACCCAGCAACCCAATAACGGGCACCAGCCCCGGAATTTGAAAATGTGGTCGAAAACTGACCAGTTTCAATGATTTTTCCAGCACCACCACGCCGTTCAACACGGCATAGGTTATCAGAAAAAACATGGTCATCAAGGGGGCAATGGCGTTCAACCCGCCGCCCAAAATGCCGATGCCCAAGGTCAACACCCCGATTGCCCCGGTTAAAAACAGGGCCGGGCGCGGTTCGCCGTTGGCGTTGACCTTG
>JAJRUC010000048.1 GCA_024278015.1 Chloroflexota bacterium | reverse complement strand
TGAGGCGGCTGAAGTTGCTGCTGAGGCGGCTGAAGTTGCTGCTGAGGCGGCTGAAGTTGCTGCTGAGGCGGCTGAAGTTGCTGCTGAAGTGGCTGAGGTTGCTGCTGAGGCGGCTGAGGTTGCTGAAGTGGTTGAGGTTGCTGAAGTGGTTGAGGTTGCTGCTGAAGTGGCTGAGGTGGCGACAGTCGTCGCTGATGAACTGTCCGAAGCAGTTGTTGAGCCGGCAGACGCGCCCCCGGCAGAAGCAGATGTTGCCGATGTTTCAGACGTTGTTGATGACACGTCGGAGGCGATAGCCGCCTGAATTTTCTGAAATATAAATGTTCAGGGTAAACGGGTCGGATAATTCCTGTTTACCCTGAACGGTGTATTTAATCCCTGCTGAAGAAAGGGGGTGAGTGGTATATGAGCGTAGAATTACGACCAGGCGAAAGCCAGGACGGGTTGTTGAAGCGGTTCAGAAAAGAGGTTGTTAAGGACCGAATTTTAAGCACGTATCGTAAAAAACGATGGTTCATTTCAAAAAGCGAAAACCGTCGTTTGGCTAAACAGCGCGCTGCCCGCAAAGCTCGTCGCAAGATGCTATCCCGCAACTCCCGTAATCGAAGATAATGGTTTTTGCGACAAAGCTTGTGCATCCTGATGGTTTAGCCATTAAGGAGGGTACAAATGCTTTTGGTAAATTATTAAGGGGTGACTGCCGGCAGTCACCCCTTTTGTTGTGGGCCGGAGACCGTAACCTGTTCAAAGCGCGTATCGTAACGGGCGGCCAGCAGCGACCAATCGAAGCGGGAGACGGCGGCAGGCAAGGTAACATCTGCGTCCCCCGGTTTAAGGAGCAATTGAGCCAGTTTTTGCACAAATTCATCGTGAGTGCGGTACAAATAGTGCGGGTGCAACTTGGCCGGAAGCAGCCGGGGGTAGGTCAGCCGGTGGGGTAGCAGCGGAATTGTTCGGCAATAGATAGCCTGCACCACGCCGGCCCCAAAAAAATCGTGGTGCGATGTGACCGGCAAAATGGTGGCCCGCCACAGCCAGGCGGCGTATTCGGCGAAGGTTTCGACGTAGCCGAAATGCGCAATGCGAGAACCCAGTTGCTGCCTTGCCCGCTCAAATTCGGCGGGCCGGTTGCGAAAGTTTTGGCCCAAAACAGCCACCTCAAACTCAAGGCCGGCATCGGCCAGGGTGTACAGCGCCTCAAAAAATTCAGCCGGATTTTTATCGTATTCCCAGCGATGATTCCACAGGATGAGCGGCCGGCGTCGTTGTTCCGGATTCCCGGCGGCGGGCCGGTGGGCATCGAATTGGCGCAAGTTCAACCCCAAAGGCAATACAGCGGCCTTCGCTCGAATGGTTTCTATCGTTTCCAACTCATTAAAATCGGGAAACTGGTTCAAAAAGCGGGGCAAAGCGGCCAGAAAAGACTCAAGATGATACGGCGAATTGAAAAACACGGCGTCGGCGGCCAGGGCAGAGGCCAGATTGATGAAGCCGTAGTGACTGTCCCGGCGGGCGGCAACATCTCTGTCTTGCGCGGACCAGGGGTAGGTTAGCTGGTTTTCGTGAAAATAGACAGCGCACGGAATGTTGCGGCTGCCGGCCGGCCGGGTTAAGGCCAAAAAGGTGGTCAGGTCCAGCATGTCTGTGGCCAGAATAAAATCGGGCGGGGCGGGCAGGGCCAGAAATTGGCGGGCCAGCGAAATGGCCCCTCCGTGCATACGCCACTTCCAAAAGCGACCGGGCAATTTTAAAATAGTGACCGCGTGGCTTGAAAAACCGGCGTATTCTTCGGCCCAGGTTTGGTGCGAGCCGGTAAAATAGGGTTCCAGCAAAACGATGTGCATAAAAGTTCGGTAAACGACCAAAAAAGCAAGCCCAATTACCGGCGCGATTTGGCCTTTTTGCGCCGACGGGGCGTGGTCTGCTTGATGGTTTCGCCGCTTTTGATTTCGGCGCCGTTAAAATCTGCCGGCCCCAAACGCGGTTCAATGACCACATTATTGCCGATGTGAATATCATTGGGCAGGCGCACTCTTTTACCAACCACCGTCAGGCCGGTATTCAGTTTGTCGGGGGCGTCTGCGTTGGGGGTGTGCAGGTCGTCGCCGACGCCGATGTGGACATTCTGCCCGATGACCACGTTTTTATCGATGATGGCTTGCTTAACCACCGCCCCGGCCTCAATGCGGGTATCGTTCATGATAATCGAATCGATGACGGTGGCCCCTTCGGCAATATATACCCCCGGCGAAATCACCGAATGGTGGGCCGCGCCATCAATGATGGCCCCGTTCGACAGCAGATTGCCGCCTGCCTGGGCGTGCAGGCCAATCTTCACCGGCGGTTGCTCTTCGCTGCGGGTGTGAATGACCCAATCCGGGTCGTACAGGTCCAGGGCGGGCGTTTCAGAGAGCAGGGCCATGTTCGCCTCCCAATAAGATTGCAGCGTGCCCACGTTGGCCCAATAGCCTTCGTATTTATAGGCAACCACTCGCCGGTTTTTAACCATGTAGGGCAGCACATCGCGCCCAAAATCCAGGTGCGCCGGATGGGCCAGCAGATGGTCAATCAGCAAATCGGCTTTGAAGGCGTAAATGCCCATCGAGGCGACATTTTCTCTGGCCCGCTTCGGTTTTTCCTGAAAGGCCAGCACGCGCTGATTGGCGTCGGTGGTGACAATGCCGAAGCGATGCGTCTCGAAGGGGTTGACGCTGCGGATACCGATAGTCACATCGGCGTTTGATTCCTGGTGCAGCCGGAGCAGGGGCCGATAGTCCATTTTGTACACGTGGTTGCCGCCCAAAACCAGCACGGTATCAACCCGTTGTTCTTCCACATAGTCGATATTCTGGCGCACGGCATCGGCGGTGCCTTTTTGCCAGCCGGAAATGCCCGGCCCCAGATAGGGCTGCAACAGTCTGACGCCGCCGCGCGTGCGGTCCAGTTCCCACGGTTTGCCCGCGCCGATGTGGTCGTTGAGCGAGCGGGGCATGTACTGGGTCAGCACGCTGACTCCGTAAATATGAGAGTTGGTGCAATTTGACAGGGCAAAATCGATGATGCGGAATTTGCCGCCGAAGGGGATGGCGGATTCCGCCCGCATCGCGGTTAAAACGCTTAAATTGGGGCTGTTGCCGCCGGCCATAATCGGAGCCAGTGTTTTCATACGCACCTCGATTCGGGCTTCAGGTTTCGGGTTGAACTATTGCAGGAGTTACGCACTTGACGTATTTTACCCCCCTCAATCCCCCCTCATGAGGGGGGAGGGCGGCCCAAGCCGCCGGCAACACGTCGCAAGCCCCTCAATCCCCCCTCATGAGGGGGGAGGTTGCAATCAGACCATCTGACACGTGCGCCACACGTCCTCAATCCCCCCTCCTCCCCCGAAACCGGGGAAGGCGAAGCGGGGAGGGGGCAGATTTCCCAACTGCGTAACTTTTGTATTAGTATGCCCCGTTGGTGGGGCTGATTGTTTCGGCGCTGGGAATATCCCCCTCCGGAAAATCGTCTTCGGTGGTGTAAGAGTTGACAAGGACATTGCGGCCGATTGTTTTGCCCATTGGAATAACGCTTTCTTCTCCGATGACGTTGATGCCGGTAGAGAGCTTTTCCGGCATGTGGTGGTTGGGGGTGGTGTCATCGCCCACGCCCACCCTGGCCCCGCCGCCCACCACTACATTGGTGTCGATGATAGATTTGTCGATGATGGCCCCCGGCCCAATCCAGGTATCGTTCAGGATGATGGAGTCTTTAACCACCGCCCCCGGCGAAATATAAACCCCCGGCGATAAAATTGAATGAAGGACCGTGCCTCGAATGACGCAGCCGTTGGAGAGCAGGCTTTGCTGAACCTTGCTGTTGGGGTCAATCTTCACCGGCGGCCGTTCCTGGCTGCGGGTGTGTATCACCCAGTCGGGGTCGTACAAATTGAGGGGGGGCATGGGGTTGGTCAGTTCCAGACTGGTTTCCCAGTAAGATTGCACCGTCCCCACATCTACCCAGTAGCCTTCAAACAGGTAGGCCATCACCTTGTCTCTGGGAATCATGCTGGGGATAACGTGCGCCCCAAAATCGATGCGGGGGTCTTCCGGGCTGTCTTCCAGCAGGCGTTTGATGAGCAATTCGGCGTTAAAAATGTAAACGCCCATTGAGGCCAGCGTCCCTTTATCCCGATTTTTGGGCTTTTCATGAAAATCGGTCACCCGGTTTTGGTCGTTGACCGTCATAATGCCGAAGCGGTCGGTTTCTTCCAGCGGCACGTTGCGCACTGCCAGGGTCAGGTCGGCTTTGGTTTGGTAATGAAAGTCCAGCATGTCCCGGTAATCCTGGGTATAAATATGGTCGCCGGAGAGGATGAGAACCGTATCGGCGTGGCTGTTTTTGATGAAGTCGATGTTTTGGGAGATGGCGTGGGCGGTGCCTTTGTACCAGTCTTCGGTGGCTTTGCTTTGGTAGGGGTGCAGCAAATGCACGCCCCCGCGTTGACGGTCCAGGTCCCAGGGTTTGCCGATGCCGATGTGGTTGTTGAGGGAGTGGGGGGAGTACTGGGTTAAGACGGCCACGTTAAAAATGCCGGAGTTGACGCAATTCGACAGGGTGAAATCGATGATGCGGAATTTTCCGGCAAAGGGCACGCCCGGTTTGGCCCGATTGTCTGACAGGGCCGTCAATCGGGTTCCGGCGCCGCCGGCCATAATCATCGCCACAACACGCATAGATTGCTCCTTTTTAAGGTGGAGTGAAGAAACTGAACAGCAATAGTTTAATTATAGCATTAAAATAGTATTGAGGCGATTTTTTTGCAGAACATTTCACTTGACATATTATTTTAGTTCCTGTATTATGTATACAAAGCATTGAATCCATTATGGGGGAATGTGCCTTTTTATGTTTTCCGGCTTAAGCTGGTGGAGGATGACCATGATGAAAAGACAAGTGTTAATATGGAGCCTGGCGTTGAGCGTTTTGCTGTCGGCTGCCGCGCCGGTTTTGGCCCAGGGCGGCGTCCATACCGTTCAGTGGGGCGACAGTCTGGCCTCGATTGCCGCCACGTATGATATAACGGTTGACGACCTGATGGCCGCCAATTCAATAAGCGACCCGGATTTAATTTACATCGGCCAGAAAATAGCGATACCGGGCGGCGGCGTTGGCGCGGATAACAGCAGCTATTACACGGTAGTGGCCGGCGATACCCTCAGCGGCATTGCCGCCCGGCTGAACACCTCTGTGCAGGCCCTGGTCAACGCCAACAACCTGTCCGGCGCCGATACCATTTACGCGGGGCAGGTGTTGAACGTGCCCGGTATGCAGGGGAGCGCTGCTTCGGGTAGCGCGTCCGCGCCGGCCTGCGGCCAATATTACGTGGTGCAGTGGGGCGATACCCTCTCCGGCATTGCCTGGCAATCCGGTCTCGGCGTCGATACCTTGTTGCAATTAAATAACCTGTCCGGCAACACCATTTACGCCGGGCAAAGTCTGTGCCTGCCCGCCGGGGTGTCTTCCACCCAACCGGCAAACGCCACGTATTATACCGTCAAGGCGGGCGATACCGTGGCTGCGATTGCCTTTCGCTTTGGCGTAACGCAGGCGGCTGTCATCCGGGCTAATAATTTATCCAGTTCCGGCCTGATTTACGTTGGACAAAAGTTGGTCGTCCCCGGATACAACCCGCCCGCCCCGGCCCCGACAGCAACCGCCGCCGGCAGCAGCGATTCCGGCCCGGATTACGCCCCCCCCGCCGCGCCGGGATACGAAAATATTCAGGAAACGTGGGACGGCTCAATGACCATCGTCAAAAAGTTCAGCAAATGGTGGGGCAACCAAACCGGCGATTCGATGGACCCCGACGGTTTCAACACCATCATTGTGCGCTCGGTTGATGCCGACAACGTGCCCATCTATATCAAAAAGGGCGATTTTGTCATGCGCGTGACCACCGGCACTTCGGCTGAATTTGGCATGGCCTCGTTTGGCTTTAAGGCTTTTGAGCCGGGCGAATACGAAATTTGGGTTGACCGGGATGTGTCTGATGTGGTGAAGGCCAGACTGGAGCCGGGCCGCCGGATTTTGGTTGAATTCCGCTACGTCAGCGTTTCAGAAGACCCCGCCCCCCGCGCCCCGACGGGCTGGTCGGGCAAAGTAGTCAGCAACTCCAGCGGCACCGTCGATGCCAACGGGGTGTGGTCTATCATTGTGGTGCAAACCGGCGTCATCGGCGTGCCCATTTCTTTGCGCACCGAAGCCAGTCAACTGGTGGGCACCTGCTTTACCGGCTCCAAACCGGAACAGGGCGCGGGCGCGTGCGATTTCGGCGGCCTGTGGCCCGGCACCTACACCGTCACCCTGGAAGGCGCGGGTATTGGTGTGGAAGTGTACGTTGACGGCCAGGGCAGGGCGGAAGTGATTTTCGATAAAAAATAGCCGCCGTAAATTTGTGTAAAAAAACAGGGCGCGGCCCGTCATTTTTAATGGCGGGGCGCGCTTTTTTGTTTTGCAGCGATCTTCCCGCGGCCGCGTGCCCCTACGGGTTCACCTTCAACACCAGCGGCAGATAGATACGGTACGGCACGGCGGCCCGCAGCGTGGTTGAGAGCGTGACCGTGGCCGTGGTTTGCGAGGTGGCCGTTATGGTGGCAGTGTTCGAATCGCCGATGGCCGCCCCCGGCGGAATATCGACTGTGACGGCAATGTCGGTTTGGGCCTGCGAGTTGAGCGTGATGCTGAGAGGCTCAACGGTGGCCGTCCACACGCTGCCGGCGGTCAGGTTGTATGTGTCTGAAAACAGGCCGGTATTGCTGAGCCGCACTGTATAGGTCAGCGCGCTGCCCGCCGCGCCGAACCGGATATCGTGCTTGCTGAGCGTTGCTTCGTATTTGGACGGAGTCTGGGTGCAAGTCAGGCTCACGTCATCAACATGGGCGTACCAATCGTAATCGGCTTTGTAGCGGAAGCAGATAAAGACGCTGCTTTGCCCGGCGTAGGCCGACAGGTCGAGCGTCTCCAGCCCGCCGGAGTTCGGCGCGGCATAGGAGATTGAATCCGGGTAATCGTTAGTCGCGCTGAACAGGGCGGCATCGTATGGCCCGGCGGGCGCATTGGCGCTGACCACTACCTCAAACAGGTCGTTGGCATCAGCCGTCTGATAGATTTGATAATTCAGCAAAAACGACAGGCCGGCGGTGGCACTGCGGCTTAAATCCACGGCGGGCGAACACAGGTATGAGTCTACCAGACCGCTGCCATACGCATCCGAATCGATGCAGGCCCCCACCCCTGTGCCGGCGAAGTTGCCCGAACCAACCAACCCGGAACCGCACACCCCGTCATCGGTGGCGCCCCAATCCGGGCCGGAAACCGTCACCTTCGACCAATCGGTGGGCAGGCCGCTGTCAAACGATTCGGTATCGCCGCAAGCCAGCGAACTGCCTTGCGTGGTGAAGCTGAAGGCGGTGGACAGGCTGCCCGCGCCGCAGGCATTGTTCGGCGTAACGCGCCAATAATAGGTTGTGTCGGCGGCCAGGGCAGTGGTAATGGTGTGGCTTTGCCCGGTAATTGTGGCGCTGTAAACGATGGCGCTGAACCCGGCATCGGCGGCCACTTCCAGTAAATAACGTTCTGCCTGAGAGCCGGTTGACCAGCTGAGTACGGGCGTAAAACTAATGCCGGCGGCTCCGTTGGCCGGGGCAATGAGGGTGGAATTTGATGGAACCGCATCGGAAATATTGAGCGTGACCGTGGTGGTGTGAGTACTGGTGGGGGCCACGCCGGTAATGAGGATGGGGTACGCGCCCGCCGTTGCCCCGCCGGTGCTGATGGTCAGGGTACTGGTGGTCGCCGGGTCGGCGGGCGTAACCGGATTAACGCTGAAGCCGGCCGGACCGGGGTTTCCGCCGGCGTTGAGCGTGACCGGGTCGCTGAAGCCGCCAATTGTCCCCACTGAAGCGGTATATTCCGCCGGGTCGGCGGCGCAAACGGCAATATCCGCAGGCGCGGCGTTCAGGGTGAAATCGGTGGAGGCGCTGCCGGTGCAACCGGGAACCTTGAACACGCCCACCCTGGTTTGCCAGTTTCCGCCGGATGATGTTGAGTAATATTCGTTGGTGTACCAGAAAGAGCAGTCGTCGCCGGGGTCAACGTTAAGCGAACTGTAATCGCCCCAGCGATTGTAGCCGGTCTGCGAGCCGCCGCCGGCCTGCAAAACCGCTTCAGACTGGAGCGCCCCCAGTGGGTCGCCGGCCTGGCGCACCGCGTAGCGAATGCTGGGGAAATCGGCGGTGCTGGAATGGCTGTAACCCAGGGCTATGTTGCCGCTGCCGTCCATGGCAATGCTGCCCAGCCAGCGATGAGCGCCGTCCGGGGCGTGCGTCCCTTCCTGATACAACGCCCACCCGCCGCCCGATTTTCGCAGCTCAAACCAGCGAATACCGGCCCAATCGCTGCCGTTCACATCGACGGTGAAGTTGCCCACCAGCGTTTGATGCGTACCAAAGTTGCGATACTGCAAGCGCCACATCGGCCATTCTGAAATAGCGTCAACTTTTTGGGCGGTGTTCTTTTGGGGGATGCAATCCATGATAAAGAAGCCGCAAACTGTGTAATTGAAGCTGGTCACAGGGATGGTGTCGGCCAGGGTGAAGGTGGAGTTGGCGGGTGTGGCCCAATCGATATGAAACTCAAACACTTCCAGCCGGTCAGCGCCGCCGCCGTGAAAAGAACTGTCTTTGAAGGTGTAAAAGTAACCGGGCGTCCCGGCGGGCGGGGCAACCGGGCCGTCCAAATCGGCGGGCAGAAGGAGGTTGCTTTGGCCGCTGAATTTCTGGAAGGTAGCGGCCTGCCCGGCCAGCATCTTCGCCCGGTTGAAGGCGTAGGCGGTGTAGCTGCTTTCGTTGGCCGACATATAATAGGCGTCGGGCCACACCCCGAATTTGAAGTAATCGGGGAAAGTGCCCACGTCAAATTCGTACAGATAGTACGCGCCGGTGGGGTCGGGTGTTTGCGAAATGGCGATACACATATGGTTGGGATTGGAAAACTGACTCAACAGCCAGCGGTCAGCCGGGGAATCGTACACTACCACCGGGTCGCCATCGTTGTTGGGTTCGCAGTTGCCCCCCTGCCCCTGCCAAAGTTGGTTGATGTTCGTCGGCCCGGCCAGTTTGTTGCCGCTTTTATCGAAGATGGCGAATTGGGTATTGACCATTTGCACGTAGTGATTGGGGCCAACTTCGCCGATGGTATCGGGCGGAATGGCTCCTTGCATCCCCAGGCCCTCAAACGTGAGCAAGGGGGCCGGGCTGGCCCCGGGCGCGCGGCCGGTTTGCAGCAGCGCGTCCACGCCCGTCGTGTTGGTGCCGGTTTTGCCCATATTGCCATCAAACAGGTTGGGGTTGCGGCGCGGGTTGATTTCGCGCAGCGGCGCCGGCCCGCCCCGGCTCACGGGCAGGTCTCGCACGGCGGGGCTGAGGCCGGGCGCAACCGGCTCGCC
>JAJRUC010000047.1 GCA_024278015.1 Chloroflexota bacterium | reverse complement strand
GGACAGACAATTTTCTGGCCCGCCTGGGGGCTATCGGCATAAAGCGGGTTGTTTTCCGGCGGCTGTGGGGAGATACCACCGACTGGCGGCCTCTGTTTGCCCACCTGCCCCGCAAAGGCGTTTATCACCATAACCCGGTTTACGATGTCGACGGCATGGAAGTGACCTACTGGCAATTTGAGTCAAGCGCCGGCCGGAGCCTCAATTTATTCGGCGACGGTACCATCAGCCCCCATTACCTGCTGGCAAAGGCCGTGGCCGACCCGCCCGCCGCACCTGGTGCAGCACCAACCGGGATATTCGCTTGAGGGAGACAACCCAAAATGCCGTAGGGGCACGCGGCCGCGTGCCCCTACGGTGAGCGCATCGATATATTTTAACTACACGAAAATGATTGTTGATTTTGCACTAGCCCATATCAACCTTGCCGGAGCGGGCCGCGTTCCATATCCACAAGCCCGGCGGGTTGACGTTGGCCTCTGCATCAACCGCGCAGTGGATGACCGCCGGTTTGCCGGAAGCCACGGCCCGTTTCAGGGCGGCGGGCAGGTCGACGGCTTTTTCCACAAATTCGCCATGACAACCCAGCGCCTCGGCCACGCGGTCATAGCGCACCGGCGAAAGGTCGTGCATAAACCAGGGGGCTTCGCGGCCAAAGACCCGCTTTTGGGCTGATTTCTCCATGCCGTAAGCCCCGTCAACGGCCACCAGCACGATGACCGGCAGTTGATTCCGGGCGGCGGTTTCCAGTTCCTGCATATTAAAGCCGAAGGCGCTGTCGCCGGAAACGCAATAGACCGGCCTGTCCGGGGCGGCAATTTTCGCGCCGATGGCGTAGGGCAGACCCGTGCCCAGATAGCCCATATTGGCCGTGTACAACACCGACCGCTGCTTTTTGGGCAGATGATAGTGCATGCTCCACATGGTAGTGTTGCCGCCGTCCATCACAAAAATCGCATCATCCGGGAAAAAGTCGTTGCAGGCTTGCAAAATCTGGCCGGTCAGCATCGGGGCGCAACTGGTGTCGGCCATCGGCTCGGCCAGTTCCTGCCGCCACTGGGCTTGCACGGCCTGAAGCTGGGCCAGCATCGGATGCGGCTCTTTCTGCGGCGAAAGTTTCTGCACTTCGGCCAGCAGTTGGGCCAGCACGGTTTTGGCGTCGCCCACCAGCGGCACATCAACGGGCCGGTTCAAGCCGATATTGTTCGCTTCGGTATCAATCTGGATGAGTTTTTGGTCGGCGGGGTCGCCCCACAACGGCGGTTTGCCCCACATCGAAAGTTCGCCGATGCGGGTGCCGACAGCCAGCACCACCTCTGCCTGCTGATGGGCCATAAAAGAAGCCAGACAGACCGGCGCCGTAAATTGGGGATGGTCTTCGGGCACAACGCCCCGCGCGCCGATGGTGTTGGTAATGGCCGCGCCCAGGTGTTCGGCCAGGGTTTGCACCGCCGGCCCCGCCCCGGAACGCTGCGCCCCGCTTCCGGCGTGGACGTTCACCAGCCCGGCCCCAACCAGCAATTCGGCGGCCTGCCGCACCCGTCCGGGGTCGGCGGGGCGTTCCGGCCCCGGCCGATATTTTTCGGGGGGCCAAATTTGCACCGTGGCATCATCGCCGCGAGCGGCCAGCACATCTTCGGGGATGAGGATATGGGTTGGTCCGGGTTGGCCCGCCATCGCTACCCGAAAAGCGTGCCGCACCATATCAGGGATGCGCTGCCAGTGTTCAACTTTGCCGCTCCACTTCACCGCCGGGCGAAACAGGGCCGCGTGGTCGGGCGATTGGGTGCTGCCCAAATGGCGGTAGGCGTCGCCGATGTCGCTGCGGCGGGCGGTGGTAATAGCCACTACCGGGCTGCCTTCGGCCAGGGCGCAAACAAGGCCGGAAAGCAAATTGGCCGCGCCCGGCCCGGCGCAAGCCATCACCACGGCGGGGTCGCCGGTAACGCGGGTATAGGCGTCGGCGGCGTGGACGGCGGCGGCTTCGTGGCGGGGCACAATCAGGCGGATGCCCATTTCATCACCCAGACGTTCCAGCGCTTCCAGAAAAATCATGTAGGTGCCATCGGTAATGGCGTGAATATATTTGATGCCTTCGGCGTGCAGGCAGCGCAGCAATAATTCTCCGCCGGTTATTTCGGTCATGGTTTTCGCTCCTTTTCGATGAAGGTTTTGGGTTGCGGGCTTATCGCCCGCCGGTCACGTTGAATGTTTCGCCGGTTAAAAAAGCTGCTTCTTCCGAGGCCAAAAAGGCGACCATATTGGCTACGTCTTGCGGTATGCCCAACCGCCCCAACGGAATTTGCGCCACCGCGCCCGCCACAACTTCCTCATTGGAAACGCCCGTCACCAGCGATTCAAGTTGCAAGCCCCACCGCTTCAGGTCGGTATCGATGTCGCCGGGCAAAACGGCGTTGACGGTAATGCCCGCTGCGGCCATCTCTTTGGACAGCGAGCCGGTGAGGGCCACCACGGCCGCTTTGCCGGCGGCGTAGGCGGCCATAAACGGTTTTTGCTTTTGGGCTGCCAGCGAGGCCATATTAATGACCCGCCCTCCCTGTTTCCCGGCCAGCATCAGGGGCAGGGCGTATTTGCACGCCAAAAATGTGCCGGTGGCGTTTACGGCCAATGTCTTGCGCCACGCTTCTTCGGCCATGTCGATGACGGGCAGCGGGGCGATGGCCGTACCGGCGTTGTTTACCAAAATATCCAGGCGGCCAAAACGCTCCTTGATTTGGCCGACCATCGCCTGCACCGACGCGCCGTCGGTTACATCTACCCGCACGGCCATGCTGTGCCCGCCCAGCGATTCCAGCTCGGCGGCCACAGCGGCCAGTTCCTCCCACGCAGCGGTGCCGCCGTGCGGCAACTGCGTCAACTCGGCGCAAATATCGCCCACCACCACCTGCGCTCCACAACGGGCCAGGGTGCGGGCAATGGCCGCCCCAATACCATTTTTTCGACCTGCGCCCGTTATCAGGGCTACTTTTCCGTTTAAATTGTATGTCATCATTGTGTCTCCTGTGATGTGACAGTACGTGGGGGTAGGGGCGGCTCGCGAGCCGCCCCTACGGAATAGACAACAGGTTGCCCTAAACCCGTTCGGTTCGGGCTTTTTCTTCATTGACCCGCCATAAAAAGGCCAGCCCCACCAGCAGAAAAACCGCTATCGACAAAATAGCGACACGCTGGCCCGATTGTTCGGCCAGGACGGCGCTCATGCCCCTGGCCTGATACCACAACGCCGCTTCGGCGGCCAGCCAGCCGTACACCACCGGCCCAATGAAGGACGACGTGCGCCCCGCCACCGAAAAGAAGCCGAAAAATTCGGCGCTGCTGCCCGCCGGGGCAAACATCGCCACCATGGTGCGGCTCACGGACTGAATACCGGCCATCGCCACCCCGGCAAAAGCGCCAATCACAAAAAAGGCGGTTTGGGTTTGAGCCAAATAAAGCGCCCCCACCACCGCCATCATCAACAAAATAGAAGCGGTCAGGCTGCGTTTGCCCCCTATGCGGTCAACCAAAAATCCAAATAAATACGCGCCGGCCACATTGGTTATTTGCACCACAATCACAAAGATAATCAACCCTTGCTGGTCTAACCCAAACAGCACCGCGCCGATAATGGCCGCAAAATCGAGGGCCATGATGACGGCATCGTTGTAAATCAGGAAGGCCAGCATAAATTTGAGAAATTCCTTGAAATTTTTGGCTACGCGAATAGTTTGCCCCAATTGTTTGAAGGCCAGACTGAGGTAGGAAACTCCGGCGGGCAGCGGTTTCTTTTCGGCCCGTTCCGGCAGCCACAAAAAGAGCGGCACCGCCGACAGGGCGAAGAATACGGCGGTAATCACCAGCGACAGGCGGATGATGAAATGGCCGCCGATGACCACGATGAGGGGCAAAATTATCAGCAGGCAGACAACCCCGCCCGCGGTGCCGATGGCCCAGCCGTTGCCGGAGACGCGGCCCATTTCGCCGGGCCGGGCGATTTCAGGCAGCAAGCCGTTGTAAAAAACCTGGGCGCTCCGGTAGCCGATTTCGGCCAGGATGAAGAAACCCATGCCAATCAACACCCGCCCGGCTTCGGCAAAAAACAGGCCGGCAGTGAACAAAATTGCCATAGCAGTGTAAAACAGCAAAAACCGCTTTTTCATACCGGAATAATCGGCGATGGCCCCCAGCACCGGCGAAGTGACCGCCACCACCAGCATGGCAATGCCCACGGCAACGCCCCACAGCCGGGTTCCTTCCGGGCCGCCGACCACCACGCCCTGAAAATAGGCGGAATAGACGGCCAGCAAAACCACCGCCGCATAAGCCGAGTTGCCGAAATCGTACAAATACCATGCCATCCGTTCCTTTTTGGTTGATAACGCCCTTGTTGTCATTTACTCCTCCTTTTGATTGTAATTATTTACTGATGTTACGCAGTTGAAAAATTGCCTGAATGGAATAATTGAAATTATTACGAAAAACTTGTAGTTTTAGATATTCCCCATCCCCCCTGTGTCCCCCCTTCCCATAGGGAAGGGGGGAGTGATAGAAAGCGAGGGGGACTTCGTCCCCCCTCGCTCACCCTCTTTTCCCCCCTCCCCCAAATTTGGGGGAGGGGGTCAGGGGGAGGGGGTAAAATGCACACTGTGAGATATAGAATTTTGTCAAATTACAGACTGCGTAACATGAGTTATTTACTTTGCTGATTGGGCAACAGGTCAAACGCCACTTTTATTGACCGGAACGTTTGTTTATCGATAGCCACGTTAAAGGCTTGCCGGTAGTCTGCCAACGCAAACCGATGCGTCAACAACGGTTCGCAATGCAGCCAACCTGCCTGCATACCCCGGATAGCCAGGTCAAAATTGGAAAGCGTTTCGCCGCGCCAGGTCAGCACATCGTGCCCCACCGCGCCCACCAAATTCACTTCCTGATACCAGACCGGCGTTAAATCCAGTTTCATCCGATGCAGGTTCACTCCCACCAGCACCACCGTACCGTGGGCGCGGGTCCAGCGCAGGGCCATGTTCAGGGTACTTTCCAGGCCAACCACATCGAAGACCACATCAAAGCCGCCCACCAGCATCCGATTGCCGCGCTGTTCATACAGCCGGGCGCCGGTCAAACGCGCCGTTTCGGCAAAGCCATCGTCAGCGGCCAAAAAGGTGTGCGCCGCCCCAAACTCGCGGGCCATTTTTGCCTGCCACGGAAATTGAGCCACGGCCGTAATTTCGCAATCCGGCTGAAAAACGCGCAAGGCCTGCACCAGCAAAAAGCCGATGGTCCCCACGCCGAACACCAGCACACGCGCGCCCGGCGGCGGCGCGCACCGGGAAGCGGCGTGCAAAGCCACGGCCGCCGGTTCGATGAAAATAGCCTGCTCGTCCGAAACGTCGGTGGGTACGGGGACAAGCGTGGCAGCCGGGGTGATGAAGCTATCGCCAAAGCCGCCGCCGACGGGGCGCAAGTCCCACGGGTCAGAAGCCCTTTCGCACAGCACCCGATGCCCGCGCCGGCAGGCCGGGCACAGGTCGGCCCGCCTCCGCGCCCGGCAATCGTTGGCCCGGCCCCAGCGCACCACCCTGTCGCCGGGCCGAAACCCGGTTACAGCCGGGCCGGTTTCCAGCACCGCGCCGACCATTTCGTGCCCCAAATAGATGCGTTTGTTCGCGGGCAAGGCGAGGGGAGCCACATCCAGGCCGGTATCCAGAAAAATCTGGTGCAAATCGCTGCCGCAAATGCCGCACAGACTATTTTGGACGCGCACCCAATCGGCCTGCGGCAAAGGCGGCTCCGGCAGGGTTTTCAGGTGAAGGGGCGAGCCGGCGGCAAAACAGGCCCGCCGCGAAACCCGGCCCGCCAGGCGGGTGAAGGCGATACGGGGCAAGGAAAGGTCGATGAACATCGTTTGCATGTGTAGCTCCAAAAAAGGTGGCGCGGGCTATTGACGGGCGGCAGCCATCAGTGAAAGGCCCAGCAAAAAAATCATGCCGGTGACAACGCGCTCAAACCAGCGTCGATTCAGCCGGCTGTCAAGGCGAGAACCGGCCCACACCCCCAGCAGCAGGGCCGGGCCGGCCCACAGGTACAAATTCAGCACGGTGGCGGTCAGGTGGCGGGCCGCAAAATGAGAGGCCACCACCAGCGCCCCGTTCACCAAAAACGTGGCCTGCAATACGGCCTTGAACGATTGTTTGGGCCACTGCCGCAACGCACCGTAAACGATGACCGGCGGGCCGGGGGTGTTGTAGGCTCCGCCCAGACAGCCGGCCAGAAAACCGGCCCCAAAAACCCAACCCGCCCCCACTCGATGCCGGGTGGCGGGCCGGGTTTGGCGATACAGGGCGTAGGCAATCAGCAGCCCGCCCAACAGAGTTTGAATGACCGCCTCGTTGGCGTTATCAAGCGCCCAGATACCCACCGGCACCCCCACCGCCGAGGCGCCGACCAGCCGCGCCACTTCGGGCCAGTTGACGGCCTGTCGATAACGAATCAGGTTGACGGCGTACAGCGTCACCCCGGTCATGGCAATGAGCGGGGCTGCAATTTGCAAGCCCAGCAGCAGGGTCAGGATGGGCATTGCCAGCAAGGCGAAGCCGAAGCCGGAAACGGTTTGCATGCCCGCCGCCAAAAAAACCAGCAGCGCCACAAAGAAAGCATTCACGGTGAGGGAACGCGCTACTTGTCTGAAGCGGGGACGGTGGTGAACTGCTCCAGAATATCCAGCACCAGTTCATCAATATCACCGCGATTGGGCAAGGTAGCCATCATGCCGTACATGGCCGCCGAGCGGCCTTCGTTTTCGCCGCCGATGCCGGTCAGTTTGGCCGATTGGGCCGTCAAGGCGCTGACTATGTTCGGCGGCAATTTACGGACGGCCCAGGTTGCCAGCTTCACCTGCATTGAATTGAGCAGCCGGGGCACGCTTAACCGCCCGGCCCGGCGGGCTGCTGTCGCCAAATCGGCCAGAAACTGGTCGGCAACGGCGGCGTGGGCCGGCGTAACCGTCAAATGCAGGCCGGCCGGAAACTGCTGGCGGTCAAGATGCCAGCCCAGCAAAGCCAGTTCATCGCCCACCTCGTACACGTTCAACGAGTTTGAGCCAATGGCTAAAATGCTCATGGGCGGATTACCCGGCACATGCAGGCCGTCAATGGCGTTGATACCGGCCCGCAGTTTTTCGACGGTGCGCATCACGGTTTCGGCAATTTCCAGATAGCCCGCTTCACCCAGAAAGTTCATCACCGCCCAGGCGGCGGCAATGGCTCCGCCGGGCCGGGTGCCGGTCATTGCGGGCGAGGCGTAAATGCCGCCCGCCCAATCAGTGTAAACAAAAAACTGATGGCGGCGCAAGGCGGCGGTGCGATATAAAATAACCGATGCGCCTTTGGCCGCATAGCCGTATTTGTGCAGGTCAACCGAAATGGAAGTTACGCCCGGCACGCTGAAATCGAAATCAGGCACAGGGTAGCCCAGACGGCGCACAAAGGGCAGCATAAAACCGCCGACGCAGGCATCGACGTGGCACAAAATGTTGTGTTTCTGAGCCAGGGCGGCCAGCTTCGGAATGGGGTCTACAATGCCTTGCGGGTACGACGGGGCCGAGCCGATGAGCAGGATGGTGTTGGGGGTGACGGCGGCCCGCATGGCGTCTACATCGGCCTGAAAGTGGTCGTCCACCGGCACGCGCACCGATTTAAGGCCGAAATAGTGGGCCGCTTTTTCAAAGGCGGGGTGGGCCGAGTTGGGCATAAGTATTTCCGGTTGGGTAATGTGGGGGCGATTGGCCCGCGCCCACTCGCGGGCGGTTTTGACGGCCATCAGCAGGCTTTCGGTGCCGCCGGAGGTCATATTACCGGCAATCCGGTCATCGCCGCCCAGCAGGCGGGCGGTCATGGAAACGACTTCGGCCTCGAATTTTTTCAGGCTGGGGAAGGCCATCGGGTTCAGGCCGTTTTCAGCAAAGAACATCGCGTAGGCTTCTTTCAGCAGATGATGCACCTCATCGCCGGCGTGAAAAACCAGACTCCACGTTTTTCCCTCTTGCCAACGGGCATCTTTTTCCCGAAGCTGACGCATCACGTTCAAAACCGCATCTGCCGGGGTGCGATTAGGGGGTAAACCGACCATAATTTTATCCTGTGTTTATGTTTGTGGGGCGGCAAAGGGAGCAGTCGCCTGTTTTGATGGGAACGACTATCAGATAGTCACAAATTCGGTTGAAATGATGCCCAGGGTAAAGAACGACCCAGTTCTTCTGAAAGTGTTTGATTACAAGGTTGATAATATTCCATTAATTTGGCCCGCACTTCAGCGGTGGCAACTTGCCTGTTCTCCGGCCCACGGTCATTTAAATTGCGTAATGATAACTTTCCAATCTGTGTGACATCTTCAAATCTCTTGTACAAGCCGGGATTATTGATGACGCGGGACCTTAAATTTGCTACAACAGGTTCCAGGCCCATTAACACTCTGTTAAGCAAGGCAGAGCGTGTATTGACGGTCACGAAGAATGAACAAGATAGTCGCGTTCTGCAATATTTTTGCAATTTTTAGCGCCACATTCTTTGAGTAAAGCGTGTTCACGGGCGAAAAAACAAGTTTCTTTTCGATTTGCAGGACAAACTGCCGGATGAGCAGCCAGATAGTTAAACAGAGATGTCGTTGCAGCCTTTGGCGTACCGCCAATTATCAAAAACTTTTGAGCAGGTTTACTTTTTTGTTTGGCGTCAGATTGCATAATTCCTTCTCCCTGCTATTTTAACTGTTTCTGATTTATGGTAAACTTACTCGCCCCCTTCCACCCCCAATTCAGGGAGTAGAAACGGCAAAAGGCTATTATTTACGGTTACAAATGTTTGCGTTTGAATAGTTGACAAATTTATTTTACAGGGTTTCAGCGAATTTGTCATTTTTTGAATTGGAAGCATCGTAAATGCAGCATCGTTTTGTCGGCAGGGCAATCGTATCCTGATTTTTGGGCGAAAATCTCTGCTGTTGAGAAGTCATTCCGGAATTTTTCGGAGAACAATGTCCGGAATCTACTTCCTGTGTTCCCGCCTGTGCCCCGCATGGGGTACTCTCTCAAATTTGGGGGACGCGGAGCGGTCAGGGGGAGGGGGCAATGCCACAATTGACGTCATCTTGAATTTATCAAATCTCTGTCTGCGTAAGGTAATAGCCATATTCATAGTATTTACAAATTGTCCGGGCCGCAGGCAGACAGATTATCACGCTGTTCAAAACAACGAAAGCTGGTTTGCGGGGGAGGAATCCGGGGCGCGCGCGCGGCGGGCCGCTGTTTGCAGTTCCTTCAGGCCCGATTCAATCTCGCCCACAAACCGGGAAATTATGTTTTGCTGCCACTGCCCAAACAAAAATCGCTTTTTGGCGTGGGTTAAAATCAGGTTTTGCCGGGCGCGGGTCATACCCACGTAAAACAAGCGACGTTCCTCGGCGAAATCCGGGGTTTCCCCGCTCCACTGACAGGGCAACAGCCCTTCTTCGCAGCCCACCATAAACACCACCGGAAACTCCAGCCCCTTGGCAGCGTGCAACGTCATCAAGGCCACCCGGTCGGCGCGGGGGTCGTAGGCATCCGCTTCTTTTTGCAGGGCCATCCGCACCAAAAAAGCCTCCAGCCGCACGTCGAAGGGGCGGGCCAGGGCCAGTAAATTCCGGATGCGGTCCGATGCGCCCTCTTTGAACAGGGACGGACTGTACGTTTTCAGGAAGCGGGCCGTCTTCTCTATCAAAGCCGTCACCGGCTCGAAGGCCGCCGCGTACTGTAAATCGCGCGAGAAGGCGGCCACTACCGCCAGTCTGTCTTGCTGGGCCGGCGTGAATCCGGTCAGGCGGTCACCGGCCCACACTGTTTCCGCCACCGAACACCCCCGTTCATCGGCGTTTTCCTGCAATATCGCCGGCGCCCCGGCATTAAACAGCGATTTCCCGGCGTTTAGTATCTGTTCCAGATAAAAAACAGACTGCGGATTGTAGCAAAACCACAGACAGGCCAAAATCAGTTTGATGTCGGGATAATCGCTCAACAATTTTTGACCCACCACTTGATACGGCATACCGGAGCGGTTCAGGGCTTCGATGAGGGCCGCGCTTTGCGCCCCCAGCCGGTACAAAACCGCAAAATCGCCGAAGGCCCGCCCGGCGGGGGCTTCGTCCGGGCCGGCGCGGTCATCAACCCGCCCGCTATTGAGCGAAAAATAGCTGGTTCCGCCCACCATCTTTTCAATTTGATGCACCACATACTCCGCCTCGGCTTTTTCTGTGGGCGCGCCGTACACGGTCAGCCGGGTGGCGGCGGCCCACTCTGACCAAATCTCAAGGTGGCGGCTGTCGCTGTTTTGGGCAATGACCTGGCCGGCGGCGTGGAGAATGGGTTGGATGGAGCGATAATTTTGGGTGAGGGTAAATTGCTTCGCGCCCGGAAAATCCTGCGTAAATCGCAAAAAATAATCGCGCTTCGCCCCCCGAAAGCCGTAAATCGCCTGGTCGGGGTCGCCGATAGCGCACACATTGGCCCCACCGGCGGCCAGCAGACGCAACAGCCGGTACTGAATGTGGTTGGTGTCCTGATATTCATCCACCGCCAGCCGGCAAAATCGCTGCTGATAGGCGGCCAACACGGGCGGACGGGTCTCAAACAGGTGGACGGTTTGCAGCAGCAAATCGTCAAAATCAAGGATGCGCCGCTGCTGCAAAATTTGCTGGTATTGCCGGTACACGGGGCGCAGGGCATCGTCAAGTTGCGGCGCGTCGGGCCAGAGGCCGTTATTTTTGGCCGCCGAAATTTGGTCAAGACAACGCTTGACCGCTTTGGG
>JAJRUC010000046.1 GCA_024278015.1 Chloroflexota bacterium | reverse complement strand
GGTTCCGGTGTTTGAAACGGTGAAATCGGCAGACACGGGGTCAACGTTTCCAATTTCTCCGAAGTCATGGCTTGCGGGCGAGGCCACTGCCTGCGGGGTTTTTCCCGCGCACGCCGAAAGCAGTATCAGCAAAAAGAGCGCCCCGCATACCCGTAAAATGCGTGATGATTTCATTTGCTAAACGCCGCAACTGTTGCCGCTGGAGGGCGCCTGGGGTAGCAGGTTGTTTTCGGTGAGCCACTGGTGGACGGCCTGAAACCCGCTGGATGAGGCTACATACGGCCCCACAAAATCGCGCGCGTCGGCCTGCTCAAACGTCACATTTTTGGCGTTGCGGAAGAAGGTGGCAATTTCTTCGCTCTGCTGGGGAAACCAGAAGGCGTTGGCGTACTTTGCCGCTTCAAACATCTCATCTTCCGTGGCCCCGTTGGCCGCCAAAAGCTCCAGCATGCCGAGCATCGCCATGCCGTGGTTGCAATCGGGGAAGGCGGTGGGGTTGTTGCAACAGGGGCGATACACCGCCGAGGCGACCGCCGCCAGTATGCCCGTCTGTTCCGGCGTAAGCGGCACAATGGGGGCGCTGGCGTACAGTTCCGTTACCGGCTTCGCGCCGATTGTCCAGCCGCCGGTAGAGGCGAAGCGGGCCACATTGCCGCCGCTGTTTTGCACCATCGGGCCATCGGTCAGCAGCGAACTTTGGTTGGTTAACCCCACTGCCCAAAAGAAATTCAGCAGAAAATAGGCGTTGTGACGGTTGAAAACGATGGGGGCGTCGCTCCCTTTGGACAGAATGGTGAGCTGTTCATCCGATAACGGGTTGCCGGAACGTTGGTACACCTGGATGAATTTTTCATAATCAATTGCGCCCGCTTCAATTAATTTTGGCCCCAAATCGCCAAAAGATACGGGCAAGGCGTACTCTGCGGGCAAAACGGGGACGGGGGTTGCGGTGAGGGCAACCGTGGGCGCGGCGGCTACGGCTGCCGAGGTGTTCTGTTCAACCGAGCGCAAGCCCCACACCAGAAACCCGCTCAACAGGCCGACAGCATAGGTTGCCAGCAGGATGACGGCTTTGGCCTTCAGCGACAGCCGTGGCGGCGGAGGTAGTGGCTGCGCGGGCATTTCCGGTTCTGTTACGGCCGCAGGCGGCGTTTCGGCCGGTACGGCTTTCGGGCTGACGGGCATATCTGCCGGGGTTTCCGGTTGCGGTGTTAAATTCTCCATACGTTTTCTCTCCTCTTTGATGCGATTAATGCAATTCCCAGCGGAACGTGCGCGTCGGAACTTCGGCCACGTCGTGTACTTCCAGTTCAATAAATTGTTGCGGCGCTGAATCCAGGTCAAAATGGAGCGTGCCCCGGCGGTGATGCCCGCCCGGCTCGCTGCCGTCCCAACTGATGGGATGGATATCCGTCCCCGTGGCGTCGCGGAAAACGATGATTTGGGTGGGGTCAAAATCCAGGTCCACGGAATGAGTATTGAAGGCAAGTTCCACATCCATGCCGGAATCCGAGATGGTGAGCGGCGTCACTTCCACAGTCACTGAATTTTCGTCGTTTGATTGCGACTCAAATCCAGATGCGCCGGCGGGATTCGCGGCTTCGGCGGTTTGGGCGGCCATAGCCGGGGTAAATTGCCCCGCCTGGCTTGCGGATGCGGTAGGGGCGACGGGGGCAGCCTGGTTGCCGCACGCCGCCAAAACCAGCCCGAAGGCCAATATCAGGGTTAAAAGAACAATACGTTTCATTGAAATTCCTCTCCAAAAAAAACTAATGGCAATTCATTTCGGCGGTTGCGGGAGCAATAATTTGCCGCATCCGCTTTCGTTCCTTCAAAATTACACCCACCATTACCCCAATGCCGATGAGGTTGGTTGCCAACCCAGCCACCATAAACGGGATGCGGTAATCGGCCAGAAAAGTTGCCGCCGCCGAAAGCCCCAGCAGGGGCAAAACATCGGTGACGTGGTGAGCGCAGCAGGCCACCATAGCCACGGTAGATGTGCCGCCGCCCGCGCCCGCCATAGCGCCGGCGCCGTGTCCGGCGGCATGCACCACGGTTTTCAGGTAAGTGTACAGCCCCACCTGCACGCCGAACCCCGCCAAAATCGGGCCGACAATCCAGGCGTCTTCCAACATTAATTCAACGGCGTGCGACCAGCCTTCGGCCCAACTGACCAGCCCCAGATACAGGGCCAGCAGGGCCAACATTCCCAGCGCCCCAAAAAATATCACCCGAAACGGCCAGCGGGCAAAAAGCCGTTTGATGAGCGCAGGGGTTTCAGGTACGGCAGATAGTTCTGCGCCGGTAACAAAATAGCCCGCGCCGGTAATGGCCGTTTTCAGCGCCTCGGCAGAGGTTTCAGCCGGATTGAAGGTGATGCGGGCGGTGCGTTTTCGCAAACTCACCGCCGTGGAACGCACGCCGCGCATTGTTTTTACGCTTCGCTCAATGGTGGCGACGCAGTGATTGCAGGTCATGCCGTCAATATTCAGGGTGACGGCGGACAGTACAGGTGTGGATTGGGTTTGATTGTTGAGCATTGAGCCTGTGTCCTTTCAAACTAAAGATACTGCAACAGCCACGACGGGGTCATTTGGATAAAATAGCTGTTCATCAGGGTGAACATCCCCGTGATGAGCAGCACGCCGACGGCAATCATCAGCGCGCCGCTGGCGTATTCCACCACCCGCATATAGCGGTTCAGGCGGTGCAATAATTTGGTGGCGCGGGTAAGCATCAGCGCGGAGGCCAAAAACGGAATAGCCAGCCCCAGCGCGTACACGGCCACGTACCCTACGGCGCGCGATGGTTCGGTGAAGGCCAGGGTCATCACCGCGCCCAGCAACGGCCCGATGCAGGGCGTCCAGCCGGCGGCAAAAGTTACGCCGAACAGGCTGGAACGCGCAAAACCGGGTTGCAACCCGGACCCCAGTTCAATTTGGCGGGTCATATTCAGCCACGGAATGGTGATAACGCCCCACATGTGCAACCCGAACAGAATGATAATTACGCCCCCGATTTTGGCAATCCAGTTGCTGTAATCCTGCAAGGCGCTGCCGAGTACGGTGGCGGGTAATCCGAACAGAATGATGAACACGGCCGAAAATCCGCCCACAAAATACAGCGCGTGTTTGAAAACAATATGGCGCGGGATGGCGGCGGCGCCGGAAATACTGCCGCCGGACAGGTATCCCAAATACACCGGAACCAGCGGCAGTACACATGGAGAAATGAAGGACAGGATGCCGGCAGCCAGCGCCAGCGGATACGAGATAGACGGCATAATTGAATCCTGTTACGCCTGGACGGCCTGCGCCGGCGCAACTTCCAGATTAAAGCCGCAGCCGGCGCAGAACTGGTCATCGGCGGTGACGGGGCTGCCGCAATCCGGGCATTGTTGTTGCGCAACCATTTCACCGCAATAGACGCAGAACTTTGCATCGGGGCGCAGGGCTTCGTCGCAGTGGGGGCAGTTGTCGG
>JAJRUC010000045.1 GCA_024278015.1 Chloroflexota bacterium | reverse complement strand
TCGGCCCAGTGCAGGTCTTCAAACACCAGGATGGCAGGCTGATTGGTTACAACCGCTTCTACCCATTCTCCCACGGCCACAAACATACGCTGGCGCAGCAGTTGGGGGTCGGACAGGGGCATGGTTTGCAGAATTTGCTCATCGAGTTTGATGCCCATCAGGGCGGCCAGATAGGGCGTAACCTGGCTGTCGCGCTCTCCGAACAATTGCGGGCCGATTGAGCGCCATTTAAGCCAAACCACGTCGCCCGGTTCGTCCGGGCCAACGCCCAGATACTTGCGTAAAATTTCAACGAACAATTTGTAGCTGACATTCTGCCGATAGGAAAGGCCCCGGCCTTCCAGCCAGAGAATATCGCCGTTGTGCCGCCGGTTGAACTGCTCCAGTTCAGAGACCAGGCGAGATTTGCCCAATCCGGCTTCGCCGGCCACAACGGTAATGCCGCCCTGACCGGATTTCAGACTGGTCAGTTGTTGTTTAAGCCGGGCAAATTGTTCGGCCCGGCCTACCATTGGAGAGCGGAGGCCGGCAATACCGCGCTGCGTGGCATCCTGGCTTTTGGCGCCGATTAGCTCGTAGATGGTCAACGGTTCTTTTTTGCCCTTCACCATCACCGGGTTACGTTCTTTAAAGATAAACAGCCGGTTGATGAGATTATACGTATCGTGGTTGACCAAAATTTCGCCGCGTTCAGAGACGCCTTCCAGCCGGGAGGCCACGTTGACCACATCGCCCATTACTGTGTAAGAGCGTTTGCGGCTGGTTCCCACCAGCCCGGCGATGACCGTGCCGGTGTTGATGCCCAGGTGAATGCCCAACGGGTTTTTTAAGTTGAAGGGGCCGCTGTGGTTAAATTCGTCCAGACGTTCCCGCATGGTCAGGGCGGTGCGCAAGGCGCGTTCCGGGTCGTCTTCGTGAGAGCGGGGCGCGCCGAAAACGGCCATAATGGCGTCGCCCATATATTTGTCGATGTAGCCGTCGTATTCGTAAACCACTTCGCTAAGCATTTGCAGGCAGTGGTTTACAATTTGCAGCACGCGCTCAACTTCATCCGGCGTTTGGGCCGCGTCGTTCAGGGCCGTAAAGCCGGAAATATCGGCGAAGATGATGGTGGCCTGTTTGCGCTCGCCTTCCAGGGCGCTGCTGATGAAGGTGTCGTCTGCCTGGCCCCGGCCGGACAGCCCGTTCCCGCATCGACCGCAATAGGCAAAGCCATCGGGGTTATTAAAGTGGCAAATATCGCATTTTACCATAAAACTGTCCCTGATTGTAAAAACAATCTATTGAAATGATAGTACAATCCGCCATTGATGTCAACGACCGGTATTCAATCACAGCAATTCTCATTGAAAAAAGTCATCATAAGAATTGCTGCGAGGAATGGCCTTTGGTTGACAATAACTAATGATTATGTTATATTCAACTTGAGCAAATATAATATGTCAAGTTCAAAACAGGTTGAGCAACTGAATATTCTGACCCGCGCCAAGTATCCCTTGCTTTACATCATCTCCTGGGAAGAACGGCGCGTGGAAGATATATTGCGGCAGGTGGCGCTGGAACGACGCAAGCAATTGTATGCGTGGACCATCACCGACGGCATTGTGCATATCGACGCCCCGCCCCACGCCGGTATCGATGCAGCCACCCGCAACCCGCTGACCGCCCTGGAACACATCGAACAATCGCAAGAGGCGGCCATCTTTGTGCTGAAAGACTTCCATCCCTTTTTTGATGACCGCCAAAATTGCTCCGAATACGCCGTCATCGTCAGAAAAATGCGCGATGTGCTGAACCGGCTCAAGGAAAGCCGCAAAACACTGGTCATTCTGTCGCCGGTTTTGCAGTTTCCGCCTGAACTGGAAAAAGACATTACCGTGCTGGATTACAGTTTGCCCGCTCTGGATGAACTGGCCCAGTCGTTGGACCGGGTGGTGCGTTCTGCCAGAGAGATTTCCGGCATCAAATTATCGCTGGAAAACGGCCGCCGGGAAGCCGTACTGAACGCGGCCCGGGGCTTAACCTGCACCGAAGCGGAGAACGTCTTCGCCAAAAGTCTGGTGATGACCCACCAGCTTGATGTTGATGTCATCATCTCTGAAAAAGAGCAACTCATCCGGCGCGCGCGGGCGCTGGAATATTTCCAGTCCGTGGCCGATTTCTCCAATGTGGGCGGCATGACATTGCTGAAGGAGTGGCTGCGCAAGCGAGGGCAGGCTTTTTCGGAGCGGGCGCGGAAGTTTGGCCTGCCGGAACCGAAGGGCCTGCTGTTGCTGGGGGTGCAGGGCGCCGGCAAAAGTTTGCTGGCGAAGGCCGTTGCCAGCCAGTGGCACCTGCCTTTGTTGCGGCTTGACCTGGGCCGGGTCTTCAGCGAACTGGTCGGCTCGTCGGAACACAACATTCGCGGCGCGCTGCGCATGGCAGAGAGCGTGGCCCCGTGCGTGCTGTGGATTGACGAACTGGAAAAGGGGCTGGGCGGCGTTGCCAGCTCGCACCAGTCCGATGCCGGCACCACGGCCCGCATCTTCGGCAATATTTTAACCTGGATGCAGGAAAAAACATCGCCGGTGTTTGTGATTGCTACCGCCAATGATGTAACCCTGCTGCCCCCGGAATTGCTGCGCAAAGGGCGCTTCGACGAGATATTCTTCATCGACCTGCCCCAGGCCCAGGAACGACGCGAAATTTTCGCCATCCATCTGGCCCAGCGGGGCCGCAATCCGCTTGATTTTGACCTGAATTCCCTGGCTTTGCTGGCCGAAGGCTTTAGCGGAGCGGAAATTGAACAGGTCATTATCTCCGGGTTGTACGATGCTTTTGAGCAAAACAGAGAGTTGGCTACCGGCGATTTGATAAGCAACATTCAAACCACGGTCCCCCTCTCTAAAACAATGGACAGAGAGATTGCCCGTTTGCGGCAGTGGGGCAGAACGCACGCCCGCTTTGCCTCTGCGCCGGAGAAAAAACGGGCTGTGTCCAATGGACGCGCGGTTATGCGGCACATCGAGATAGGATAAACGCCAATGTCTACTGTGTTTCACGCACCACATCGAATTTACAAGCGATACCAGACGCACATAGAAAGCGCCATCAGAGCCTGCGGGTTGGGCGCATTAACAGCGATAGTGTTGGGCAACACTCCGGATTATCCGACCAACTGGGCGCCGGTGCTGGTGGCGTTGGTGGTGATTATCGCCCTGCGCTGGCCGTTGCCGGCCTATACCATCGCCGCGCTGGCGATGGCCTATCCGGTTTACACCGTTTCATTGTATTTGATGGTGCTGTTTTTGGCGGTGGTCATTCTGGCCCATCGACCGTTGAGCCATTACCTGGGCGCCACTGTGTTGATTTTGGCTACGCCGTTGCTGGCAAAATATCAGTTGCACTGGGCCGTGCCCATCATTGCCGGCTTGTGGTGGGGCGCGGTGAACGGCTTTTGGATTGGCGGCACTGCCGCCCTGTGGGGCAAACTGCTGGGCGGCATGGCCGGGCTGAACATCGACTGGCTGGCTATGGCCGGGCAATTTCCGGCTACTGCCGGGCTGATGCAGCGTTTCCACGGCCTGGACGCGCTGGAAACTTTGTTGAAGATTGTCCAGCCCTTCATCATTACTCCCAATGATTTGCTGTATCATTTTTTGCAGATTGTCTTGTGGGCGGCCGTGGGGGCTGGTGTGGGAGTTTTGGCAACCCGAAGATGGCTTTTTAATAAATACCCGTGGTCAATTTTGATTATCAGCGGTCTGGGGGGGGCCGCGCTGGCAATTGGCGCGGTGGCGATTGCCCTGTGGCTGCAAGATGCGGCCCCGCCGCAACTGGACCGGGCCGGTATTCTGGTCGGCGCGCTGCTGGGCATAGCGGTCAGCGGCTTGCTGGAAGTCCTCAGAACCTTTGTTGACCTGCCCTTAACCATCAAACCGCCCAAACGGATGCGTCCGGTGGTGGGCCTGCCCGCCGAACCC
>JAJRUC010000044.1 GCA_024278015.1 Chloroflexota bacterium | reverse complement strand
GGTGCTGGCGGGCGACGGCGGGCAATTGGTGAACGCCCTTTTTGCGCGTAACCTTTCCGACAACAACGGCGATGCCCTTTACTTGGCGCACAGCGGCACAGTGGATTTATGGCACAATACCATCGTCCCTGTTTCGGGTTTCGGTGTTGTCCCGAATTCGGCAATTTTGGTGGACGCTCCCGGCAGTGTCGCCATCACCAACACCATCTTTTCATATTCAAACATGGCGCTGGAGGTGCGGGCAGGCACGGTAACGGAAGATTACAACCTTTTTGTACGCAACAACGTCATCACCGGGACAGTGATGCGCGGCGGGCACAGCGTTGTCGGCGACCCGAATTTTGGCACACTGTATGACGATTACCACTTGCAGGCGGGCAGTTGGGCAATCAACGCCGGGATGGCTTCCCCGTTTACCGCCGATATTTTTGGGAGCCCCCGTCCCGTCGGGGGAGCGGTGGACATCGGCATTCTTGAATCCCCGTACACCTCCGATGCCGCCATCGCCAAAACCGTGACCATCAAGCCCGCGCCGTCACCGGGCGACCCCATCACCTACACCCTCACTTTCTCCAACGCGGGCGACAGTGTGCTGTACGGCGTGGTCATCACCGACGAAATTCCGGCGAGCATCACCGGCACAACGTTCAGCGCCGGGGGGGCCGTCGTCACCGATACCGGCGCCGGTCCGGCCTATGTGTGGCAGGTGGAAGACCTGCCGCGCGGGGCGGTCGGTGTCATCACCGTCACCGGGGTAATGGCAAACCCCCTGGCGTGGGGCATTTTCACCAACACCGCCAAAATTTCCACCACCTCTCCCGATGTGAATTTGGCAAATAATATCAGCAATGTGACCGTGCTGGTCATCAATTCCCCGCCCGTGGCGGGCGACGATGTCGTCACCACCACCGAGGACAGCGCCATCCGCATTTTGCCGTTGGGGAATGACACCGACGACAATCCGCTGTCAGTGGTGGGGGTGGGAGCGCCGGCGCACGGCGCGGCAATCATCAGCGACACGAGCGAAATTGTTTACACCCCCACCCTTAATTTCAACGGCGTGGATCCTTTCAGCTACATTGTCAGCGACGGCGCATTGACCGGCACCGCCACCATCACCGTGAATATCACCCCGGTGAATGACGCGCCGGTGGCGGCGGACGACCCGGCTTCCACCCCGGAAGACACAACGCTGACCCTTACCCCTTTGGCCAATGATTCCGATATTGATGGTGATACCTTGTTCATCGGCGCGTTATACGGCCCGATGCACGGCGCGGCGGTTATCAGCGGCGCGGGGACGATTGTGTACACGTCTGCGCTCAACTTTAACGGGGTGGATGTGTTCAGCTACACCGTCAGCGACGGCGTATTGACCGACACGGCGGTCATCAGCGTCAACGTGACGCCGGTCAACGATGCGCCCGTAGCGGGGGACGACCCGGCTTCCACCCCGGAAGATACGGCCGTGACCATCACCCCGCTGGGCAATGATACCGACCTCGACGGCGATGCCCTGTTTGTCAGCGCCCTGGGCGGCCCGCTGCACGGCACAGTGTCCTTGCCCGGTTCCGGTTCCTTCGGCACAGCGATTCTCAGCGGCACCCAGTCGATTTTGTACACGCCCGCCCCCAACTTCAACGGCGCGGACAGTCTTCGCTACACCGTCAGCGACGGGGCGTTGACCGACACGGCGGTCATCAGCATCACCGTCACCCCGGTCAACGATGCGCCCGTGGCCGTGGGCGATACTCACATGCAACTGGAAAACAGCGTGGCGGTGATTGACCCCCTGAGCAACGACACCGATGTGGACGGCGATACCCTGTCGGTCAGCGCGGTGGGAGCGCCGGCGCGCGGCGCGGCGGTTATCAGCGGCACCACCCAGGTGGTTTACACGCCCGATGCCAATTTCTTCGGCGCAGAGGCGTTTCAGTACACCGTCAGCGACGGCGCTCTGACCGCCACGGCCACCATCACCGTGACCGTGGCCCAAAATATCTGGTTCAATTACCTGCCGCTCACACTTGGCCGCTACAGTTACGCCCCCGATCTGGTGGTCAGCGATTTGATTGCCGGCGCAAACGCGGTCACTGTAACCATCAGGAACCTGGGCGTGGCTCCCGTTACAAATGATTTCTGGGTGGATGTGTACATTGCGCCCAGCCCTGTGCCGACGCAGGTCAACCAGGTTTGGACGGACGTGGCGGCCCAGGGGCTGGTGTGGGGCGTGGAGGGCGATGCCTTGGCGCAACTGGCGCCGGGCGGCTCGCTGACGCTGACCATTGGCGACGGGCTGTTCGACGCGGCCAAGAGTCACTTTGCCGGCGGGCTGTTGTCCGGCACACCGGTTTACGCCCATGTCGATTCGGTGAATCTGGCCACCAGCTATGGCGGCGTGCGGGAAACGCATGAAATCATCGGCGGGGCGTACAACAACATTACCGGCACGCTGGCCGGTTCCGGCAGCGGCACCTTTCCGCCCCCGGCAAGCGGCCTGCGTCGGACGGGCGGACATTTGCCGGCCCGCTAACGCGCTCTGCCTGACAGGCCGGGAGACAGCATTGGCTGTCTCCCGGCCTGGGCTCAAAAGTTTTTTGGTCAACAGCCCCCCCCGCAATTTGTAAACTCAAAATTTCGTTGGTAAAATTACATATTCCGATGCGCCGCCGGCGGATATTATTCGGCCGGCCAATATAGACGGGTTGCCATGAAAACAAATTTGCAAAATCTGGTTCACGGCCATAATTGGGCCATCGCCTTACTGGAAAATGTGTTGGCCGCCGGTAATTTTCCGCAATCGCTTTTGATTACCGGCCTGCCCCAGGTGGGCAAAATGACGCTGGGCAAAGCGCTGGCCATGGCCCTGACCTGCCAGGAGCCGCTGAAGGGATGCGGGCAGTGCCCGTCTTGCCGAAAAATACTGAGCGGCAACCATCCTGATGTTGATATTCTGGATGCCCCCGCCGATGCGCCGGCGGCGGCCATCAAAATTGAAACGGTCAGAGCGTTGCAACGAAAATTATCGTTGCGCCCGCACGAAGCTCCGCAGCGCGTGGTTGTTATGGGCAACTTTGAGCGAGCCACCACCGGCGCGGCCAACGCCCTGCTTAAAACGCTGGAGGAACCTCCGGGCCATGTGGTTCTCATTTTAACCAGCCCGGATAAAGCCCGGTTGTTGCCCACCATTGTTTCCCGGTGCCAGGTCTTGCCTTTGCGCTCCGTGCCGGCAGAGACCATTCAACAATTGCTTGAAACGCGCTACCGGATTGCGCCCCGGCAAGCAGAATTGCCGGCAAAACTGGCCGGCGGGCGGCCCGGTTGGGCAATTTCGGCCTGGGAGAACCCGGCCATATTGGCCCAAAGAGAGACGCAATTAAACGAACTCATCACGCTGCTCGGCCACGGGTACGCCTTTCGATTGCAATACGCGCAGCAACTCATCAAGGCCAACGCGCTGCCCGTCGCATTGTTCAATTTATGGCTGGGGTGGTGGCACGATGTTTTACTGGCAAAACAGGGCGCTCAAACGCAAATTATCAATCTGGATTACAAGGAAAAAGTTCAGCAAGCCGCGCAGGGATTATCGCCGGCGCAAATTGTGGCGGCTATCAACCAGACCTATGCGGCTTTGCAGAATTTGCAGTATAATCTAAACAGTCGATTAAATATTGAAGTGTTGCTATTAAATTTACCACAACTTGCCTTGTAAGGTTGCGCTGTGTGTTCAACACCGGGCAAGCAACCAGGAGCCACAATGCCTACCGTAGTTGGAATACGATTTAAACCAGTTACCAAAATATACCATTTTTTGCCGCTAAAAGAGGAAACATTGCGCGCGAAGGACCCGGTCATCGTCGAAACATCGCGGGGCGAAGAGCTTGGCTGGGTGGCAATGGAGGCCCACAATGCGCCCGGCAGCCAGATAAAGGGCGAATTAAAGGCCATTATCCGCAGGGCAACCCCCCTTGATTTAATGACGATGGAATCGTACCGCATTCAGGAAGAGGCCGCGCAAACAAAATGCCGGCAAAAAGTAACCGAACTTGGCTTGCAGATGAAAATCATTCAGGCTGAATACGCTTACGACGGCTCGCGGTTGCTGATTTCTTTTGCCGCCGAACAGCGCGTCGATTTCAGGGAGTTGGTGCGATATTTGGTTCGGTCTTTCAGGACGCGGGTAGAAATGCGCCAGATTGGGGCCAGAGACGAAGCAAAATTAATTGACGGTTACGGGCGCTGCGGCCGGCGGCTATGTTGTTCAAGCTGGCTCACGGAATTTCATCCGGTGTCAATTCGGATGGCCAAGAATCAACGCCTGCCCCTGGCCCCCACCGAAATTTCGGGGATATGCGGCCGGTTGTTGTGTTGTTTGGCCTATGAAAACGATATGTACACCGATATGCGGAAACACATGCCCAGAGTTGGGGCTTATGTGGAATGGGAAGCGGACAAAGGCAAGGTAAAAGGGCTGAACATCCTGAAAGAAAGCATTATCGTTGAAACGGAAGATGGTAATCGTCTGGAGGTTGCCCTCAGTGAAATAACCAATCTGAAGGAAAAGGCCCCTGCCGCACCAGTGGATAATCCGAACAAGCCCCAAAAACAAAAACGCCGGAAAAGACGGCGCTAAAAAAAGAAACAACCCCCGTATCGCCCAGGTTGACAGGGGGTATTGCTTCGGGTATATCAATCAGGAATTTACAAACAATTATCGAGGTTCTACAACAAAGCGCAACGCAGTACGTTCCTGCCCGTCAATTTCAACCTCCGTAAACGAAGGTATACACACAACATCAATGCCGTCCAAAGTTAAATAGCCTCTGGCAATAGCCGTAGCTTTTATGGCCTGATTAACAGCTCCGGCCCCAATGGCCTGAACTTCAGCGCGTCCATTTTCTCTGATTACACCTGCAATTGCACCCGCTACAGCAGTAGAACGTGATTTGGCAGAAACTTTAATAATATCCATTTAGTGGCCTCCTTGCTAGAACCTCCAAAAGTAGAATGATTTTTGGTTGTAAATGGTTAATTAATTAGCTGTATTAACACCTTCTGTATGCGAAATCCGGGGAAACAGACAACGTCCAGTTTTAATTTTACCTTAATCCCCCAAAAAAGCAAGCGTCTTTTTTATTGTTTCCGGGACATTAATCGGCATTACTGAAGCAAATGGCCTACCACAACTAATCTGTCGGCGTAATGTTCAAGCCGGCGGTCGTAATTCAGGCACGTCAGCAAGGTTAGGCGAGCCTGTTCGGTGGGGTATGTCACTTCCACATCCGAAGGTTGGACCGTATCCATATAATCTACTTCATAAGTAAATGCCCGGTCTCCCCGGTACACAATTACTTTATTGCCTTTGGTCAGGTTCCCCAAATTAATAAACGGTCCGGCCCGGCCGTCCGGGGCCAGAGTGATGTGTCCGGCCAAAACGATGTTGCCGGCTTCGCCGGGGCCGGCGGTGCGTTCCAAATGACCGACCGCCTGGTCAAGGTGGTCTACCTTCCACGTATCACCTTCAATGGGGGCGGGCAGCACCGGCGCATCCACGCCCAGCGATGGAATAACCAGGCGCGTAGCCCAATGCGATGCTCCCGGCTGCGTTTCGGCAACCGGAAACGGCGGCAACGCCAAAGCGGTGGGCGCAGGGAGAACCGGGGCCGTTTTGGTGGCCGTGGGCAAAATTGCCGGGGCCGAAGGCGCCGGTGGCGGCGCGGTGGCGGGGGGTACGGGGGGGGGCTCGGTTGGCGTTGCGCCCGTTACAAACCGGAGCGCGCCGGTTGGCGCGGCGCGTGTTGCCGCTACGGCCCGGCCCGGCGACGCCCCGCCCCCCGCCACCGGCAGCCCGATGCCTTCCGCTTTTAAGGCCAGGCCCAACACCAGCATTAACCCGCAGGCCACTACGCCGACAACTGCCAGCAATCCGGCATAAAACCGTGTATTTTTCATGTGGCAAATTATACTGTAAAGTTATCTTAACCTACAAAAAGACAGGCGCGTTTAAACCGGCAACAGATACGCCAAAACAAGTTTTCAGGGGCGATAATGCTTAGACCGGATTTACAGGATACGTTAAAATCATTACCCACCAAACCCGGCGTGTATCTTTATCACGATAGCGCGGGGAAGATTATTTACGTGGGTAAAGCCGTCAATTTAAAAAACCGGATTCGCTCCTATTTCCACGATTCCGCCCACCATTCGCCCAAAAATCGACACCTGGTGCGAGATATTGCCGGTATCGAATTTATCATCGCCGCCTCTGAACTGGAAGCCCTGCTGCTGGAAAACAACCTCATCAAAAAACACCAGCCCAAATACAATGTCCGCCTCAAAGACGACAAACGTTATCCCTACATTAAAGTTCATTGGCAAGACCCTTGTCCCAAAGTAACCACCACTCGCCGCCTGCAAAACGATGGCGCCCGTTACTTCGGCCCGTACACCGCTGCCTGGGCCGCCTACAAAACGCTGGACCTGGCGCGGAAGATCTTCCCGTACCTGACCTGCACCCGCATCATTACCGGCAACGATGAACGGGCTTGCCTGTATTATCATCTGAAACGTTGCGCCGCCCCGTGCATCGGGGCCGTCAATCAGGCCGAATATCGGGCCATTATTGATGACCTGTGCGGCTTTTTGGCCGGAAACACCCGGCCCATCGTCAAAAAGCTGGAGCAGGAAATGGCCGCCGCCGCCGGTGCGCTCGATTTTGAACGCGCCGCCGCCCTGAGAGACCAAATCGCCGCCATTCACCAAATTGCGGAAAAGCAGAAAGTGGTCAGCCCGCAAATGACCGATGAAGATGTGGTGGCCTTTGCCAGGGCCGATGGCGATGCCTGCGTGCAGGTGTTCTTCATTCGCGGGGGCAAGCTGATGGGCCGCGAACATTTTTTGCTGGAAGGGGTGGACGACGCCCACGACGACGAAATTATGGCTTCGTTTTTGAAACAGTTTTACAATCAGGTGCAAGATGTGCCGCCGGAAATTTTGCTGCCGCAAGAGGTGGATGAACGGATTATCATTAGAGACTGGCTTAAAAGCAAGCGCGGCGGCAAGGTGACGCTTAAGGTGCCGCGTCGGGGCAACAAACGGGACCTGATACGAATGGCTACTGAAAACGCCACCGAAATGTTGAATCATGTCAAATCGCTGTGGGAACTGGACCAAAACAAACAAACCGAAGCCCTGACCCAACTCAGGGAACAACTTCATCTGCCGGAAGACCCGCTGCGAATTGAATGTTACGACATCAGCACCCTGCAAGGCAAACACACTGTGGCCGGCATGGCGGTTTTTGCCAAAGGCGCGCCTCGCAAAAGCGACTATCGCCGCTTTAAAATACGGTCTGTGCTTGACAAGCCCGATGATTTCGCCTCGATGGCAGAGGTGTTGCGCCGCCGCTTCAGCCGGTTGGCCCCGGCAAATAAAACGGCGGCTTCGTTGCACGATGCGCCGGGCCGCTCCCCCGGCAAAAAGGATGCCGCCTGGCAGATGGTGCCGGATTTAATCATCATCGACGGGGGCAAAGGGCAACTGAACGTCGCCCTGAAAGCGCTGGAAGAGTTTGGCCTGACCGATGTGATTCATTTGGTTAGCCTGGCCAAACGGGAAGAAGAGATTTTTGTGCCCCACCAAAGCGACCCCGTCATCCTGCCCCGCCGGTCACAGGCGCTGTATATGGTGCAGCGTATTCGGGACGAAGCGCATCGTTTTGCTATTACCTATAATCGCACCCTGCGCCGCAAGGCGGGCGTGGCTTCTCGGCTTGATAGTATTCCGGGGGTTGGCCCCAAACGCCGCAAAGCGTTGCTCAAGGCGTTTGGTTCGGTGCAGAACATCCGGCAGGCCGGTGTGGAAGCCATCGCCGCCGTACCCGGCATCACCCGCCCTCTGGCCGAGACCATCAAGGAGTTGCTCTGAAGATGACATAAAGTATTTCCTTTTGCGCGATTTTATGTTAAAATATAGTCAAAGTCTGTCGTTTGGGCCAAATACCGGTTATTAATAACCCTGTTCGGTACAGAAATATGATTCCTGAAGAGCAAAAACAAGAATTGTACAACCAGTTAGTCGAACTGCTCAACGCCAACGAGCTTTTTTTCGATTTACCCAATCAGCGGCAGGTTATTACCGGCCTGGCAACCACAGCAACCTTTGAAGAATACAAGCAGGGCCATGAGATTTTGGCGCAAGACGGCCCTGTCGATAGTTTTTTCATTATCATCAACGGTCAACTGCGGGCCATTGACACCAGACTCAAACCGGCCCGGTTGTTGAATTATATGCACGCCGGCCAACTGGTGGGGGAACTGGGCCTGCTTGAAGGCGAAAACAGGCGCGGCGCCACGGTTGATGTCTCGGTGGATTGCACGCTGGCCCGCTTTACAAAAAAAGACTGGGTTTGGCTGTTACGCGCGGCGCCGGAGCTAAAAACACGGCTAAAAGAATATACCCGGGAATATCTTGAACATGCTACAATTGATTTTTTGGGCAAACAAAGCGACGAAGTAGCCATCAAAAAACTGAAACGCCACATTTTTGCCTATATTGCCACCCTGCCCGGCCCCTT
>JAJRUC010000043.1 GCA_024278015.1 Chloroflexota bacterium | reverse complement strand
CCTGCCACGGCGAAACGGCCCGGATGGTTTGCACCGCGCCGGGGGGCATGGCCGCCGTGGTGCCGAAGGTGATGTACTGGCCGTCTACCAAAAAGGCCACGCCCACCACATTGCCGGTGGCGGCCACGCCCTGATTTTTGACGGTGGCTTCAAAATAAACATTGTCTCCTTCGGCCAGCCGGCCCGGCCCCAACCCTGCCTCCAGCACCACCGCATCGGCCCAGCCGGCCGGCGGGTTGCCGAAATTGACGGACCGGGACAGGGTGTTGTTGGTCTCATCCGTTTCGGCAAACCGGTTCACGTCATCGACAATGGCCGTAATTTGATGCGTGCCGGCCAGGGCCAGGGGAGCATTGGCCCGCACGGCCTGCGATTGCCCGGCGGCCAGGGGAGGAATGACGCCGAAGGTGGCGTACCGGCCATCGACAAAAAAGGCGACGCCCACCAGGTCGGTGGTGTCGGCCCGGCCCGCGTTTTGCACCAGCGCGGCCAGGCGCACCCGCCCGGCGGGCAGGCGTTCAAAGGCGATGTCCTGAAGCCGCGCGTCGCTCAGGGGCGGCCCGGCCGGGCGCGTTTCCACCCAAAACCGGATTTCGCGCTGATTGTTGGTTTCTGAAATTTCCGGGTAGCGATTGACATCATCGACAACGGCAATCAGGCTGTGGCCGCCGGGGGTGGCCCGCCACGCCGAAACAGCGCGTACCGGCCGGGTTTCGGCGGCAGACATGGGGCCGGTGGTGCCGAAGGTGATGTATTGTTCATCCACCAAAAAAGCCACGCCGACGGTTTTTTCTGTGGAAGCCTGCCCGGCGTTCCGGACGGTGGCTTCAAAGAAAATATCTTCGCCCGCCGAGGGGGTGGGGTTGCTCAACGTCAGGGCGATGACCCGGCTGTCGGCCTGGGCGCCGGCAGTGATGACCGGGCGGCCCAGGTCGGCGTACAGAAATCGGCGGCGGCGTTTGACCCACGCTTTCAGGCGGTCCTTTTCGCGGGCAAAATCGTCATTCGACGGCCATTTCAGGCTGTCGGTTTGGGCCAACGGAGTAATTTCATCGAACATGGCCTCAATTTGGGGGAACAGGGCGGCTTCGGTGAAGGTGGTGTTGAGCATCGCCAGCACCTTGTCCCGAAACCGGGCGAAGGTGTGCGGATTGGTCAGCGTCTGGCGGCTTAACTGGTTACGCATTTGCCACACGTCTTTGACCGGCGTTTGCTCCAGCAGGGTTTTTTCCAGCACGCCGTTGCGGCCATACCAGCTTCGGCCAAAGGTGAAGAGGTAATCTGTGGCCGTCACTTGCCAGCGCCGGTCTGTTGGTCGCTGGAAGAGGTAGTAGTTCCCATCGTACACATGATTATTCTGCACCAGCGTATTCACCGCCAGGAAATCGAGATACGATTCCATGTCGATGAGGCGGCTCAGGGTTTTGGCCGGCACGCCGGCCTTGTCTGGCGCATTGAGCGTTTTGATGAGGGCCGGCAAATTTTGATGCGGCGCGGCGGACGAGCCGGCGAGGAAGGCGAACAGGCGCCGCCGGCGGCCCGGCCGGGATGGGGGGGGGGCATCGAATGGCAGGCATTGGGGATAGATGCGTTTTAGCAGGCGGGCGGCGGGCAGGTGCAGGGTGGCGCCCACAAAAACGCCGTCGATGTTGCGCCCGACGGCCCGGTACAGCGTTCCGCGCCGGCGGCCCGTCCGGTTCAGCAGCATATCTTCCATGGGCTGGACGGCCGTGTAAAGGCCGCCGTACAGGGTGTCGCCCTGTTCATTCTTAACGGTCAGGTGGGCCTGCCAGTGGGCGGGCACGGGCATTTTGGTGCCGGCGGCCAGAGTCAGGGCCAGCCGGGTGCGGATGAGGCTTTGGTCCGGATAAACGGCCTCCAGCCACAGCCGTCGATAGCGGTTTTGGAAGAGTCGGGCGTTGTCGAATACCAGCTCGAAGTCTTTTTTGGGGTAAGTCAGGGCCGGGGTGCAACGCAAGGCCAGCCGGGCGCCGGCATAGCTGAGGCCGTCTGCCTCCAGCCGGGCCTTGATGTGCAAGCGGCATTGGTAACGGGTGATAATTTCATTGAAATCGGCGTCGTTCACCACCGCAACCAGAGAAACAACCATGAACCTGCCTCCGGGGCCGGTGGCAACGGGGTAACTGACCGTTGCGCCGCGCCGCCGAGCGTTATGGGGGGAGGGCGTTGGTAATTCGATGGTATGTATTATAACCCAATTCTATTGTTATGTCTACCAGGAGAATGGTCTTGCCGTAATTCTTGTTTTGACCCGCAGGTTACGCCGGAGACGTGACAACCCGTTTACCTGTCTTGTTGCACAAAAAAGGCAGGGGATAATTCCCCTGCCCAGGTGATAGTTGCGTAGCAATCGGATGGTCAGGTTAGTTCAGAAAATTCAACAATTCCCGGTGTACCAGAATGATGTTGTCTTTCAGCCGTCCATCCTCCTGATACAGGTGCGGTCGAATTTGGAACAAAGCCTGGTCCATTGTGGAGCCGTAATCCAGCATTTGTTCCACATATTCAAATTCGTGTTGCGTCAACACCAGCCGTTGGTAATTTCCATTCCCGTTCACGGTTGTCCTCCCTCAAATGCATCATTATTAACTTGTGTGGCTGAATGCATTATATAATACTACTATATCCTTTTTTTCTCAATTATTCATAATAACAATGTTGGAATTTGGTTTGAAAATTTGAATCAGACCCAACAACCTTCGTTTGAGCCGCATTATTTCAGCCCAATTTCCGATAAACCGGAGAGTATGCTATAGTCCTTCCGAAAAATATGCTCATTGTGACCGGAAGGATTTTGATATGTCGGAACTGGTGTTTCTAAAATTGGGCGGCTCGCTCATCACCGATAAATCCAGCCCCAATACCCCGCGCCCGGATGCGCTGAAACGGCTGGCCCTTGAAATTAAAAACGCCCTTGAGGCCGGGGGCGATGACTTGCGGCTGGTGATTGGGCATGGGTCGGGGAGTTTTGGGCATATAGCCGCTTCAAAACACAAAACGGCCCAGGGCGATATTGGGCCTGAAAGCTGGCAAGGGGTGGTGGATGTGGTGGCGGCGGTCGGCAGACTCAATCGCCTGGTGATGGATACTCTGCTGGAGGCCGGCGTTCCGGCGGTGCCGTTTCAGCCTTTTGCCAGCGCCCGCACCCGCAAAGAGCAATTGATGTATTTTGAAACGTATTCGTTGAAAGAGGTATTGAAGCACGGGCTGGTGCCGGTGGTTTATGGCGATGTCTCTATTGACGCGGTGCAGGGCATGAGCATTGTCTCCACTGAAAAGCTGTTTGACAACCTGGCCCGCGAACTGATTCCGGACCGGATTTTGCTGGCCGGAGATTTGGACGGCGTGTACACCGGCAACCCCAAAACCAACCCCGCCGCCGGGCTGGTGGAGGATATTGACCACACTAACTGGGCTGAAGTGGAAATGGCCCTGGGCGGGGCCTTAACCGTCGATGTGACCGGCGGCATGCTGGCAAAAGTGCGCGATATGTATCATTTGACCCTGGCAATGCCCCCCATGCAGGCCCTGATTTTTTCCGGGCTGGAGCCGGGGAATGTTGAATCTGCCTTGCTGGGGCAAGGCGCAAATTTCGGGACGCTCATCAACTGAAACCGGGCCGTCAATCGTCTGCATGGGTGTGCAGGGCGCGTAAAATCCCCCCCCGGCCCACCATCCCCACCAACTGACCTTCGGCATTAACCACCGGCAAGCGCTTGATTTGATGCTGTACCAGCAATTGCAGCGCGTCTTTCAGCGGCATCTCCTGCTGCACCGGGATGGCGGGCCGGGTCATCACCCCTTCGGCGGTGAGCGCGTCATTAACCACCAGCTTTTTGCCGCGCCGGAACAACGTGTCAAATACGCTTTTGCGCTCGGCGACAGTCACCCGTTCCAGCAAATCGCCGTCGGTGATAACCCCCAGCACGCGCCGGTGGGCGTCAACCACCACCACCCGCCGGGAACGAATCCGCAAAAGCTGGTCTACCACCTCCGAAACCGGCGTGCCGGCCACCACCATCGGCACATCGGTGAGCATAATTTGCCCCACCTGCAATTGCCCGGCGGGAAATTCCGGCGGCGCATCTCTAACCAGAGCTGCTTCAGAAAACAACCGCAAAATATCGGCCCGGCTGAGCAACCCGGCCAGCGTGCCGTTTTCATCCAAAGCGGGCAGGCGTTTTACCCCGTGTTTCACCATCAGGTCAATGGCGTGGGCCAGGGTATCGTTGGTGGCAATAGTGATGGGCGGCGCGGTCATCAAATCGACGGCCCGCCGGGTATCTGCCTCCGGCGCCACACCGGCTTCCAGTTCAATGAACGACAGCCCGGCCCGCAGCAAATCGCCTTCGGAGATAACGCCCAGCACGTGCCATGTCTCGTCTACCACGGGCAGCACCCGATACCCCTTTTCAATGAGTAAATCCACCACCTGATTAACCGATGCCCCGGCCACAATGCTGGCTACTTCGTAGGTCATGGCCTCTCGCACCAGCGTTTTGCCGGAAGGCTGCTTAAGGGCGCGATGGCTGTAACGGGCCACATTAACGGGTTGCACCGTAACCAGCCCTTCTGTGACCATCGCGTTGATTTTGGGCAAAATCCGGTCTACCCGGTCCGGCTTGTCCACCCACTCGATGATGAGGGGCAGGGTATCGGTCAGGCTGACGACGTTGGCCGTGTGGATGCGCGTATGGGCGCCGAACCCGGCCACGCCCCGCGTAACGGTGGCCCCGGCGGCTCCTTCTTTTTTGAGCAATTGCAAAATCGCCATATACAGGGCCTGATTATGATGGCGGTCGCCTTCGCTGAGATAGATGGTTACTTTTGATGCCTGACCCACAATGTTCATGCTTGCTCCCTTTGTAACTGTACAGTCATAAGCATTTGTAACGATAAACAGCTTCTTTTGCCGTTCTTGCCCCCTCCCCCGCTTGCGGGGGAAGGAAGATATCCCCCCTCTTGAGGGCGCGAAGCGGTTTCTTCATCAGGGATTAAGGGGGGGATAGTTACTCCTCTTTTCTGATAGTCTATCCGCGTAACAGCATCACCCAGCGGGCCAGGGCCACGCCCAGCAATACTCCGGTTGCGCCCAGAACGATGTTGCCCAAAAAATTCAGGCCGAATTGCAGCCGGCCCGCCGTTTCCAGCAATTGCCAGGTTTCGTATCCAAAAGAAGAAAAAGTGGTGTAGCCCCCCAAAAAGCCGGTGGCTAAAAAGAGACGGGTTTGCGGGCTGAGGCTCAGGCGCTCGGTGGCGATGGTCATAAAGAAGGCCAGCAACAAACTGCCGGTTACATTGGCTATCATGGTGCCATACGGAAACGCGCCCCCCCAGCGCCCGGCGGCCCAGCTTTGCACCAGATAACGGGCGTTTGCGCCCAAAAAGCCGCCCAACCCAATCCATAAATACGTTGACACAGTTAATTGTCCTCTTTGGTAGAATCCGGAATTGTCACCTGCCCGGACGTGAGTTCGGATAATGCCGCCCCGAACAGGTCTACCATAGAAGCCGGGAAATTCAGCCCCAGCGACACCGCCACGCCGAAATCTTCGTTTTGCACCTGGCCCTGATACTGCTTAACCAGCCGCATCACCGCTTCGTAATAATGGTACGGCGCGTGCAGGTTGACGGGCTGCCATTCGATTTTTTCGGCGCGCGGGATTTCGGCCAGCACAAGTTGCGCCGCCTCTGTGTAGGCTTTAACCAGACCGCCCGTACCCAGCTTTGTTCCGCCGAAGTAGCGGCTGGTGACCACCGTCACATCGCCCAGACCGCTGCCCCGCACCACGGCCAGCGTCGGTTTGCCCGCCGTGCCGGAGGGTTCGCCCGCATCGCTCATGCCGTGAACCACGCTGCTGCCGAAACCCACCGCAAAGGCGTAGACGTGATGGCCGGCATCGGGATATTTGCGACTGATTTCGGCGATGAAGGCTCTGGCCTCTGCCACGGTGGGGGTACAGGCTGCGTTGGCAATAAATTGCGAGCGCCGAATTACCAGTTCAATTTCGGCATATCCGGCGGGAACGGGGTATCTGTCTGTCATAAAAACGCGCTCAGGCTCAATATTGAAAACAGGAGTATACCATAAAAAAAGGTATGCGTTAATTTTGTGCCCCAACTTGTTAAAAAACAATGTTTTCTGCTATACTCCCTCGCAACTTGATGAGATGAGGGAGTATGGTTCGCGTTTTGTTTGTGTGTTTGGGCAATATTTGCCGCTCGCCAATGGCGGAGGCTGTTTTTGCCGATTTGGTTGACCGGGCGGGCATGGCCGCCCGGTTTGACATCGATTCGGCGGGCACGGCCGGTTATCACGTGGGGCAAAGACCCTGCCCCGGCACGCTGCGCATCCTTGAGCAGGTTGGCTTACCCTGCGCGGGCCGGGCGCGGCGCGTTACCACGGCAGACCTGACCCGCTTCGACTACTTGATTGGCCTGGACACAACCAATCGGGACGACCTGACTCACTTGCTGGCCCAAAACAACCTGCCGCCCAAAGCCTCCCGGTTGCTGGATTTTGCCCCTGAGATTGAATCAAAAGACGTACCCGATATGTACTATCACGGCAATTTTGAAGAAGCCTACGCCCTGATTTCGGCCGGTTGCCGGGGATTGTTGGCCCATTTAACAAAAGCTCATAATTTAAGAGCCGCTTAATTGAAAAACTGAAGGTTTTTGTTACAATAATAAATGACTTTGTTGCATAGCAACCTGTCCGTTCAACTTCATAAGTTGCAGGCTTGCCGCCTGTAAAATAATCTGTTTGACACCTTGACCACCACCTTTTGAATTGACTGAAGGAAGACCGAAAATGTATGAAAAACAAAAGCAGGTAGCCCTTGCCGCTGTCACCAAAGCCGCCGATTTGTGTATTCGGGTTCGGAAAGATATGGTTAATCCCAACGCGCTGGAAAAGAAAGACAAAAGCCCCGTCACCATCGCCGATTTCGGGGCGCAAGCCCTGGTCTGCGAACATCTGGCCCGGCATTTTCCGGGTGATGTGATTGTGGGCGAAGAAGATTCATCTGACTTGCAAAAACCCAGTAACGCCCCCCTGCTGGTAGAAATTATCGATTATGTGCAAACGTCTTTGCCGGATGCCACCCCGGATTTGGTGTGTCGCTGGATTGACGCCGGTAACGGGGTTGTATCAGACTATTTCTGGACCCTTGACCCGATTGACGGCACCAAAGGCTTTTTACGCAACGCCCAGTACGCCATCGCTCTGGCCTTGATAGTTGGCGGCGAGGTCAAACTCGGGGCGCTGGCTTGCCCGGCCATGCCCTATAAAATGGACGACCCCAATAGCCCCAAAGGGGTTGTGTTTGTGGCTGTTCGCGGTGAGGGCGCCCAGATGGCTCCGCTGCACAGCGATGACTTTGTCACCATCCGGGTGGTGGACGGCACCAACCCAACCCAGATGCGGTTTGTTGAAAGCGTCGAGAGCAGCCACGGAAACCAACCCTTGCAGGAAGCGATTGCCGCCAAAGTCGGTTTTTCGCAATCTTCGCTCAAGATGGATAGCCAGGTAAAATATGGCGCGCTGGCTCGCGGCGATGCCGCCCTCTATTTGCGCCTGCCGTCGCCCGAATCGCCGGGCTATCGGGAAAAAATCTGGGACCATGCCGCCGGTTCGCTGATTGTGGAAGAAGCGGGCGGCATTGTGACCGATATGCACGGCAATACCCTGGATTTCAATTCCGACTACAAAATGCGGCAAAATCGAGGCGTGATTGTGGGCAACCGCCGTATTCACGCTTCCGTCCTTGAAGCCGTTGCCCAAATCGAAACAGCGTAACACCGCCGGCGCGCAAAACAGAAGTCAATGAAACTTGCCGTTGGCTTGTTTTCGGCCACAGATTTTCTCGAATTTCAGGCTCGAATTTGTAAAATTCGTGAAAATTGGTGACTGAAACTCACCCAAACATAAAATTCAGTAAATTTATAAACAAACAGGTAATTCAGCAGGGGCGGCCCGTCAGCCGCCCTTGTTCGCATAAATGTATGCTGCGAAGGGAACGCGATTATGACAACGCTGCTGGTGAAAAACATTGATGTGCTGGCGACCATGGATGCCGACCGCCGCGAGATTCCCGACGGCGCGATTTGGGTGGAAGACAACGTGATTCGGCGCGTCGGCACCACCGCCGAGCTGACCGCCGACCCCACCCTGCGCCCCGACCGCACCATCGACGCGCGCGGCACGGTGGTCATCCCCGGTCTGGTGAACACCCATCATCACCTGTACCAAACCCTCACCCGCACCATCGGCACGGGCGACGGCAAAATTTTATTCGATTGGCTGAAATTTCTGTATCCCATCTGGGCGGAAATGGACGCCGAAGCAGTCTGTATCAGCGCGAAAATCGGGCTGGCGGAGTTGATACTCAGCGGGGCAACCACCGTCGCCGACCATTTGTACCTTTATCCCAACGGCTCAAAAATTGATGACGAAATCCGCGCCGCACAGTAAATCGGCGTCCGGTTTCACCCCACGCGCGGCAGTATGAGCCTCGGCGAAAGTCAGGGCGGCTTGCCCCCCGACCGCGTCACCGACAGCGAGGATTTCATCCTGAAAGACTCCCTGCGCGCCATCGAAACCTTTCACGACCCGAACCGCTATTCGATGCTGCGCATCGGGCTGGCGCCCTGTTCCCCCTTCAGCGTCACCACCGATTTAATGCGCGAGAGCGCGAAACTCGCCCGCGAATACCCGCTGGTCAACCTGCACACCCATCTGGCGGAAACGAAGGACGAAGACCGTTTCTGTGTGGAAATGTTCGGTAT
>JAJRUC010000042.1 GCA_024278015.1 Chloroflexota bacterium | reverse complement strand
GCTTACGCCTCATTTTTGCCGCATAGGAGTTTGCATCAGAATTATTTGCCAACTTTTTTATTACTTTCATTTCTCATGCTCCTCAACGATGACACTCTGTACTCAGATGGAACTCATCTTGCTAACAATTGATTATATTCCTTGACAGGGAATATACACTTTATACCACCAGTTTATCACACATTTACTTATTCATACAACTTCCCCATAAAATTTTATAAATCCCTGGGTTGCGTATTGATTTATGCGAACATATTTGCTACAATAACAATAGTAACCGAACACCTGTTCAAAAGGGGAGAAAGCCGATGCCGCCCAAACCTCGAAAATTACTGGACCGGGTACGCGATACCCTGCGCACCAAGCATTACGCCATCCGCACTGAAGAAACTTATGTCAACTGGATTAAACGCTTTATTCTGTACCACAAGAAAACCCACCCCGCCCAAATGAACACCCCCGAAATCGAAGCCTTTCTTACCCACCTGGCCGTCGAAAAAAACGTCGCCCCCTCAACCCAGAACCAGGCCTTCTCCGCCATCCTCTTCTTGTACCAGCAAGTTTTGCGCCTGGAACTCGCCGCCCCCATCAATGCAGTCCGGGCGAAAAAACCGCAAAGATTGCCCACCGTTATGAGCCGGGCCGAGGTCAAACGCCTGATGAGCCACTTGCCGGAACGCTATCGCCTGCCGGCCCAACTGATGTACGGCAGCGGCCTGCGATTGATGGAAACCATCCGCCTGCGCCTGAAAGATATCGACTTTGAACAACTCACCCTCATCGTGCGCAGCGGTAAAGGCAACAAAGACCGGGTCACAATTTTACCCGATAGCCTGACCTATGCCCTGAAAATCCAGATAGAATACACCAAAGCCATCCATCGCCTTGACATAAAAAAAGGATACGGCCAGGTTTACCTGCCCCACGCCCTCAACCGAAAATACCCCGGCGCCGGCCGGGATTGGCGCTGGCAGTACCTCTTCCCCGCCCCAAACCTGTCCGTTGACCCGCGCACCGGCATCACCCGCCGCCACCACATCGGCCAACACGGCCTGCAAAAAGCGGTCAAACAAGCCGCCAACCTCGCCAAAATTCCCAAACCCGTCAGCGCCCACACCCTGCGCCACAGCTTTGCCACTCATTTACTGGAACAGGGTAACGATATTCGTACCATCCAGGAATTACTGGGGCACAAAAGCGTGGAAACAACCATGATTTACACCCACGTCATCAAACGCGGCGGCATGGCCGTCCAAAGCCCGCTGGACAAACTATAACCGATACAACCGGCGCAACCGCGCATAGGTCAAAAACATATACCAGGCCATCAACCCGCACAGTTGCAAACCCAGCAAACCGTCCCTGTACCCCCCCAGCCGCGCATATCGCCGCCAAAACTCGCGGACGGGCATACTCAAATACGTCCACGGCCTGGCCCGAATCCCCTGTTTATGTAAAATCCGGGCCTCAAAATCAATGTATCGGTTTTGTTTATGATGAAATTGAGCCAATGATTTGTAATTATAGTGGATGAGATGTTCCTGCAATGTCCCTGCCCGACCGTCCAGTTGCACAATTTCATGCACCTCGCGGGTGGGGTCGTATGCAGCCCGACCCACCTTCAGCAGCCGAAGCTGGGCATCGGGATACCAGCCGCCCCCCTTGAGCGTGTGCCCCCACATCACATTATAGCGTGGAACCCACCAGCCCGCTTCATCCCCCGCCACCACCCGCCGAATTTCCGCCCCCAGTTCCGGCGTGGCCCGTTCATCCGCATCAATAAAAAAGACCCAGTCCGCCCCCTCGGCGGCGGCGTCGGCCAGCGCCAAATTGCGATTAACGGAAAAGTTGACAAACTTATGCTGATAGATGATGGCCCCCTCGGCGGCGGCCAGTTCTGTGGTGCCGTCGTCGCTGAAGGAATCGGCCAGCATAACCGCATCGGCCCACTGCGCGCTCCGGATGCAGGCCGCAATGTGTTCCGCTTCGTTTTTCGCCAAAATCACGGCGATGAGTTTGGGGGTTCGGGTTTCCATAATGAATAATTAAAAATGCAAAATGAAAGGTTAATCGCCACTTTCCAGCCAAATTTGCGTCACTTGCCGGCACGCCTCCGCCAGGTCGGGGTGTCTGCGGGCCATGCGACGCATGCCCATTTGCACAATGCGCTGCGCCGGCCAAAATTTTAATCGACCATAACGCAAACGGTAAAACCGGCGGCGACTGCGCCACAAATTAATCATCGATTCGGCTTTGATTTGGCCGGTACTTTGCCCGCCCAAATGAATAATGCGGGCCGTGGGCAGGCAATACGCGCCCCAACCCATCGCCTTGATGCGCCAGGCCCAGTCTACCTCTTCCACATACATCCGATAGCCTTCATCCAGCAGGCCCGCCTGCCGAATCGCTTCGGCGCGGACGAGCATGGCCGCCCCCAGGGGGTGGTCGATGGGGAAGGGCGTACCGGCGGCGTACAGGGCGCGGGGATAGCGGCCATTCAGCCGAGATTCAACCAGGCGGCCCGGCAGCGGCAACAGTTCGATAGCCAGTTGCCACAGGCCGGGGAAGCCATACGCCCCGTGCTGAAACGAACCGTCGCCAAACGACAGGTTGGCCCCCACAATGCCCACATCCGGGCGCGATTGCAAAAAACGCATCAGCCCGGCCAACGCGCCCGGCTGCACAATGGTATCCGGGTTAAGCAGCAGCACCGCCTCCGGCTGGTCATCGGCCCGACCCGGAAAACCCATCGCCCGCAGGGCCGCGTTGTTGCCCCCGGCAAAGCCCAGGTTCGTTTCAGCGGCAATCAGCTTCACCGCCGGAAATTCGGCCCGCACCATCACCGCCGAGCCATCGGTGGAAGCGTTATCGACCACCCACACCGCAACCGCCGGCAGCGAGGCCAGACAATCGCGCAGCAGATTTTTTACGTTCCAACTGACGATGATTATGGCGAGATTCATAACGGGCGCGGGGGCGATTAGAGATTGCAATCTCCTCCCCCCCTTAATCCCCCCTCTGGAGGGGGGAGATGTGCCTCCCCCTTGCAGGGGGAAGGGGGAGGGCAGGGAGGGGGTCAACCTCCATTACCACCTATCCGAAGTACTTCTGCAAAAAGGCCAGATCCAGTTCGGGATACACCGGGAAGCGGTCTTGCAGGGCTTGCGCTCTGGCGCGGGCGGTCTGCACAACTTCCGGGTTGATAACGTAATTGGCCCGGCTGGATTTTCCGGCATTTTTGCCGGATTTAATGGCGGCCGGTTGGGTATTTTCCAGCACCAGTTTGATAATCGAGGCAATTTCTTTCATTTCGGCTGCGCCCATGCCCACGGTG
>JAJRUC010000041.1 GCA_024278015.1 Chloroflexota bacterium | reverse complement strand
CCACAAGAGTCGCCCCTACAAAAACCGGCGCATTCCTGCAAATCCATGTTATTTGTAACCACTCACCCCCCCCTCGTGAGGGGGGAGAATGTAACACTTCCCCCCGTCAACGGGGGGATTGAGGGGGGGGAAAAATGGCAAAGCCGCTCTAACTGGTAACTTTATCTCTGATGCCTGAGTAGTTACTGTTATTTTATGACGCGGTTGAGTATATCTGTTCAGGCCCAGGCATTTGTAACGGCAAATAGCGCTCTTTTGCTGCCCGCCCCCCTGATAAAGAAACCGCTTCGCGCCAGTCTCCCCCCAGGCGGGGGGACTGAGGGGATGAGTAGTTACGATTGGGAACTGGTGACTGGCGTTCAATCTCTAATTGCCAATCTCCGGCATTCTTATCCCCAGCGTCCCTTTTTGGCAGACAAGACCTTGCTCACTATTTGCGACAGCGCAGAGACAGACAGCGGCTTTTCTACCCAGGCCGCAATACCCTGCTCTAAAAGTTGTGCGCCTTCCTCTTCCAGTGGGTAGCCGCTCATGATGACCATTTTGATTTCCGGGTTTTGAGCCTTCAGGTGATGATATAAAGTCACACCGTCCATATCCGGCATCGCCATATCTGAAAGGAGCATATCGATTTCATCTTTGTGGGCGGTATAAAGCGCCAGCGCCTCCCGCCCGTTGGCAGCGACAAACGTCCGGTAGTTTAAGCGTTCCAGCATAGTCTGGTTAACTTCCCGAACCGTCGGGTCATCTTCAACCAGCAGAACAGTTTTACCGTTTCCCCGCGCCGGTTGCAGCAGTTTCGGTTTTGCCGCTTCATCACGCGCCATTTCCTCTGCCGCTACCGGGGGCAGGTAGACAGCTACCGTCGTTCCCTGCCCCGGCTTGCTGTGGACGGTCAGGTGCCCCAGATTTTGGCCCACAATGCCGCTGGCCTGGGCTAATCCCAACCCGCTTCCCCGGCCAATTTCTCTGGTGGTAAAAAACGGCTCCAGAATATGCGGCAATACGTCAGGCGGTATGCCCTGCCCGGTGTCTGATACCGTGAGTTGAACCCAGTTGCCGGAGATTGTTCGGCCGCAACCCAGACACACTACCGCGTTTGCCGCCTTTGGCGGCGATACGCCAATCTCCAGTTCACCGCCGCCGGGCATGGCGTCTTCGGCATTTGCTACCAGGTTGGTAATCAGTTGTTGCAACTGGGCGGGGTCGGCCTCTATCAACGTGTTGCCGGGGGGGGAGTTCAGGTTAATCCGGATATTTTCCGGGAGAGTGTGTTCAAGAAACTTTACGGTTTTTTTGGCAAAGGCAGACAGGTCAAGCTGTTTGGGGTGGCGAATGGATTTTCGGCTGAAGTCAAGCAGTTGGCGTACCAGATGCGCCGCGCGTTCGCCGGAGACAATGATTTTTTCCAGGTCGGGGCGCAAGGTTGCCGGCATATCGGGAGAGAATTGTATCAGCTCTGCATAACCCAGAATACCGGCCAGAATATTGTTGAAATCATGGGCAATGCCGGCAACCAATTGGCCCACAGCGGCCATGCGCTCCTGCCGAATCATTTTTTTCTGTGTCTCCTGAAGTTCCGCCAGGGTTTCTGCCAATTGACGGTTGCTCTCTCGCAACGAGTCTTCCGCCTGCCGACGCTCGGTGATGTCTTCAATGATGCCCAGTATCCCGCTAATCTGACCGGCCTCATCGGGGATGGGGGTTAAGTGCAACCGGGCAAAAATGTCTTTGCCCCAGGCGGTGACGTATGGATATTCTATAACCAGGGTTTCTCCCGTCAAACAACGGCGGATGGCATTGGACACGCCAATTTTAACCATAGGCGGATAGGTGAGGACGTTGATGGCTTTGGTTGCCTCTGCCGAAGGCGAGCCGAGCAAGGCCAACAGCACCGGATTGGTACTGGTAATCCGCCCGTGCGTATCGGCGGTGACAATGCCCACCGGCGCATTTTTTACCAGGCGGCGATAGTTTGTTTCACTTTCCTGCAGAGCGTCTTCCGCTTGCTTGCGCCCGGAAATATCCCGGTAGTGCCACAGATGTTCAACCCCGTTGCCGTCAACCTGAATGGGGACATAATCACGGGCAAACGTCCGGCCGTCAAGCAGGGGAAGTTCCTCGTTCAAGACCAGTTGCTGGTCTGCGATGATTTCTTCAATGCGTTGGATAAAGCCATCTTCATCAACAAACAGATGTTTAACCTGCTCGGCGGCTTGCCGGCAGTCAGTGCCAGACAAGGCTTCCGGCGGGGACTGAATATTGAACAGGTTGCAAAATTCCCGGTTGGTTTGCTTAACCTTCCGCCCGGCGGTTTCGAACAAAATACCGTTCGGGAAATGGGTAATCAAGGTCAGCAGGCGATGGGTTTGCTACTGGGCCTGGGCCTGGCTGGCCCGCAATTCGCCGGTGCGACGGCGTACCATTTGTCGCAGCGTAACATTCCAGGCATAAAATGCAATCACAAGAGCCAGCAGTGGAAGCCCCACCCACAAAATTTGCGGCCAGTGGTCCGCCAGCCAATCCCCTTTGTTGGTAGCCACAACATACACCCGGTCTTCATTTGCGGTTTGTCCGCCGGCTTCCAGCGAAATTGAGATAGCCAACAGCAAACCGATGAACACAATCCCTGCGGTACGCCACAACTTTTTCCGGTTGGTATTCATTGGTCTCTTGCCCCGGATAATAAATTAATAGCCGGTTTTTCTGTATTCCAATTGTATCTCTTTTTGGCGGATATGTAAATGTCTGAAACCGGGGGAGGGACAGTAGCTCTGCCTCAATCCGGCAGGTCAATCAAGCCTGCGCGGACGGCGGAGAGTACGGCTTGCGCCCGATTGGGTTGCTCCAGTTTGCTCAAGATATGTTTGGCATGGGTGCGGATGGTCTCTTCGCTGACGTATAATTTGGCGGCGATTTCCTTGTAGGTGGCGGGGGTTGCCATTTGCCGCAGCACTTCTGTTTCGCGGCGGGTGAGCTTCGCTTTGGGGGCGCGGGCGGGGAGACGGTTTGATTGCAGCAGATGCCGGGCCAGGGTGGGGTGCAGATAGGCTTCGCCACGGGCCACCACGCGAATGGCCTCTGCCAGTTGCTCCGCTTCAATATTTTTGATGACATAGCCGTCGGCATCGGTAGCCAGCATTTTAAGCACGCGGTCATCCAGGTCTACCCCGGTGAGCATTAAAATGCGCGTCTGCGGCGAAAGTTTACGCAGGGCGGCGGCAGTTTCTTCGCCGTTCATGCCGCTCATCACAAAATCCAGCAGCACTAAATCGGGTTTCAGTAACTGGGTCAGTTTAATGGCCGCTTCGCCGTCGGCGGCTTTGCCCACAATTTCCATATCCGGTTCCAGACGCAGCACCATCGCCAGCCCTTTGCGGACGATGGCGTGGTCGTCAACCAGCAAAATACGAATTTTACGGGGTGCGGTCATCATAAGGTTGCTCTCCTTGTAAGGGCACGCGCACCAAAATCTGGGTGCCCTGATCCGGCCGGCTTAAAATGTCGCATAGCCCGCCGATGGTTTGCACCCGTTCCTGAATGCCGCGCAGCCCAAAATGCTCGGTGGGGGGCAAACCGGCTATTACTTGCCCCGGCACAAAGCCGGCGCCTTTGTCGCGGATGCTCAAAAAAATTTCATCCGGTTCCACATACAAATACAGCCGCGCAGAATCAACCCCGGCGTGTTGGGCGGCATTTGTCAACGCCTCCTGGCTGACGCGGTACAGGGTTTGCTGAATGTGGACCGGCAGGCCGTCGAAATCGCCGTCAATATTAAAATCAATGTGGAACACGGAATCCGATGAAATGCTCGCCATATACTTCCGCAAGCCGGTTTTGAATTTCCGGCTGGTCATTGAGGTTGACCACTGTTCGATAATCGATTCCCGCACAGCCTGACGTACCTGCTCTGCCACGGCCCGCAAATTAAGCAGTTCCTGCTGCACATCGGCTGCATGGGCCGGCAAGAGCTTGGCGCAAGCGTCCAGCGTCAACACAATCCCAAACAGCGATTGCGCCACCGAATCGTGAATATCCCGCGCAATGCGGTTCCGTTCTTTTTCACGCGCCAAATTCTGAATGTGGGCCAGCGTGCCCAGCGTTACCCCGGACTGGCTGACAAGGGAGGTTAATGTGGCCCACATTTTATCAGAAGAATCGAAGGTGCGGGTGGCCTCGCCGGTGACCATCAGCACGGCTACGGGTTCGGTTTGATATTCTACCGGCAAAACAAGCCAGTGTTCGTTGCCCAGCCATTCATTTAAATGCCGGTTGCTGGTAAGTTGATGGCGGGGCGCAACCCACTGCGCCTGTCCGTCGATGATAATCTGGGCCAGCAACCCGCTGTCAGGCGCAATAGCCAGCGGCTCGGAAAACAGGGTGTTCCGTTGGGTTTCCGGGGCGGAGCGCCATTCTTCCAGGCGGATGATGTCACGATTCACCAGCCCCATCACCGCGCGAGAAAAACCGAGTTGCGCCGTGACGGTGGTCAGCAAACGATTTTGCACGTCCTGGGCGTTGGCTGCGCCCTGCAAAAAAGAGGTCAGTTCGTAAATAATTTCCAGATGGTCATATTCTGCCGTCAAGGTGCGATTGTCGGTTTGTAATTCGGCCATATACCGGCGGGCGCTGTCTCTGTCGGCTGTTGCGCGGCGCAGTTGGTTAAGGGGGTAGTGCAACAGCCACGGTATCAGCCAGGCCGTGATAATTTGCACGTAAACCCGGCTCAAATTTACGGTAGAGCCGGTCATATCGTTGGCTACCAGCACCGCCAGCAAATACCCCCCGGTGAACAACCCGGACATCGCCATCAACTGGCGGGTCGGCAGGAATACCGCGCCGGCCAACAAGGGATTGAACGCATACAGCGCAAACAGGCTGGCGTCTGCCCCGCTGACGGTCAACACAATAATGGCCGTCAGCAAATCAAGGGCAAGCAGCCAGGGATAGCGCAGCGCCCACTGAAAAAATTGCCGTTGAAACAGGGTGATAATCAGTGTGCCGCCGCCGACCAGGCCGGCAATCCACAGGGTTTGTCGGGCCGGTACGGAAGGTTGCGCCGGTGAAAAGAAGAGCCACAGTATCGGCGAGATGGACAGCCAGCGAAAAATCAGCAGTAATGCCCCAACTTGCTTTGTTTGCGCAATTGATTCTGTGTTCACAGGTTTGTTATCCATATATATGACACAGCTAGTTTAACCCGATTTCCGGTGCGAATACAAATTTTGCTCAAACCGGTTGAAATATCCCCCCTGCGGGGGATAAAACTATCCCCCCGTAGGTGATGACGGTTGGGGATGTGTTTGTTAAAATAAGATAACAATTCCGAACATGGCAATACCATAAACACTATTACCCCTGTTTGGGGAGATGTGTTCCGTATGCGGCGTCGCAAGCGGTGCAGTATTTCCCTGTATTTCCATCACAATCCTGCTCTTTTTGGCACACAGAATGTTTTGTTGTCTGTCTGTTTGGCAAACCACCGATTATTGACAACTTAATTAATCGCAAAGGAGACGATTCTATGAGTACCAAAGAAGTTACGGAAGTCACTGAAGTCACTGAAGCACAAATTGCCGTTCATTGGCAGGAGGAGGAGTATTTTTACCCCTCAATTGAGTTTATTGCCCAGGCGAATATGACGGATGAAAACATTCATGACCGGTTCAGTCTGGATAATTTCCCCGAATGTTATAAAGAATATGCCGACCTGCTGACATGGGATAAATACTGGCAGACAATGCTTGACACCAGCGATGCGCCATGCTGGAAATGGTTTGTCGGCGGCAAACTCAACGTCAGTTACAATTGCGTAGACCGCCATCTGGAAAAACACCAGAATAAAGCAGCGATTATCTATGTGCCCGAACCGGAAGAAGAAGCGCATCAGGCCATTACCTACCGCGAGTTGTATGTGCGGGTGAATGAAATGGCGGCGCTGTTGCAGGATTTTTGCGGCTTGAAAGCCGGCGACCGGGTGACCATCCATATGCCGATGACCCCCGAATTGCCGATTACGATGCTGGCCTGCGCCCGGCTGGGAGTCATCCACTCGGTGGTGTTTGGCGGGTTCAGCGGCAAAGCCTGCGGGGAACGTATCTCCGACTCCGGCAGCCGCCTGCTCATTACCATGGATGCCTACTATCGCGGCGGCAAACTGCTTGACCACCGTGAAAAAGCCGACATTGCGACGCAAACAGCTTCCAACGACGGGGTAGATGTTGAAAAAGTGCTGGTTTGGCAGCGTTACCCCGGCAAATACAACTCCGCCAAGCCAATGGTGGAAGAGCGCGACTTTTTTGTGAATGAGATACTGAAAGACTATCGCGGCGTGCGGGTTGACCCCGTTTCCCTGCCCGCCGAAGCCCCCTTGTTCCTGATGTACACCAGCGGCACCACCGGCCGGCCCAAAGGTTGCCAGCACAGCACAGGCGGTTATCTGGCCTATGCCGCCGGCACATCGAAATATATTCAGGACATCCATCCCGAAGATGTGTACTGGTGCATGGCCGATATCGGCTGGATTACCGGGCACTCTTACATTGTGTATGGCCCGTTGGCCCTGGCGGCAACCAGCGTAATGTACGAAGGCGTGCCCACCTTCCCCGACGCGGGCCGGGCGTGGCGCATCTCCGAGCAGTTGAATGTTAATATTTTCCACACCGCCCCCACCACCATCCGTATGTTGCGCAAAGCAGGCCCCGACGAACCGGAAAAATACGATTATCACTTTAAACACATGACCACCGTGGGCGAACCGATTGAGCCGGAAGTGTGGCGCTGGTATTATAAAGTGGTTGGTCGTGGTGAAGCGGCCATTGTGGATACCTGGTGGCAAACGGAAACCGGCGGCTTTTTGTGCAGCACCATGCCCGGCCTCCAGCCGATGAAACCCGGCAGCGCCGGCCCCGCCGTGCCCGGCATCCACCCCATTATTTATGATGATGACGGACACGAAGTGCCGACCGGCTCAAACGTGGCCGGCAATATCTGCATCCAAAACCCGTGGCCCGGCGCGTTCCAGACTATTTGGGGTGACAGGGAACGGTACGTGAAGCAATATTATGAGCGCTACTGCAAAAACCCCGAAAGCAAAGACTGGCGAGACTGGCCCTACCTCACCGGCGATGCCGCCGTGCAAGCCCCCGATGGATACTACCGCATTCTGGGACGTATCGATGATGTCATCAACGTGGCCGGCCACCGCCTGGGCACAAAAGAGCTGGAATCGGCCTGCCTGGTGGTGCCGCAAGTGGCAGAAGCCTCGGTGGTGCCGGTAGCCGATGAGTTGAAGGGAAAAGTGCCTGATATTTACATCTCACTCAAACCGGGCGCTGCTTCAGCCCGGGAAGTTGAGGATGCCGTTGTGGCGGCCATTGTAGACAACATTGGTAAAATTGCCCGCCCGAAACACGTATACATCGTTCCCGATATGCCGAAAACACGCTCCGGCAAAATTATGCGCCGGGTGCTGGCCGCCATCTCTAACGGCACAGATATAGGCGATGTGATGACGCTGGCAAATCCGGAAATTGTAGAAACCATCCGCAAGATGGTTCAAGGGGAAGAGGAGGTGGATTTCTTTGGATAATGATTGAACATGCTGCACACCGTCCCGGTCATTGTTCGGCCAATACGCTTCCCGCCGGGGCGGTTATCGACAAGATGTAAAAAAGCCTGTCCGCTTCCTGCGGGGAGTTGGAAACGGACAGGACAATGGCACAGAGCGCCACTAAAAGTTTACCAAACATGGATATGTACCGCAAATTTCTTGTGAAATCCGGTGCAGATGCCTTATAACTTGAAGGAGAGTAGGCAAATGGATGAAAAAAATGGCCAAGCGCAACAATACTGGAAGGCAAACATCAGCCTGATTGTTACCTTGTTGGTAATTTGGGCCGTGGTTTCGCTGGTATTTGGCATACTTCTTGCGCCCGCCTTGAGCAACGTGTACCTCGGTCAGCTTCCGCTGGGGTTCTGGTTTGCCCAGCAAGGCTCAATGATAACGTTTGTTATTTTGATTTTCTTCTATTCGTGGCGGATGGACAAAATTGACCTCGAACATGGTATGAAGGAATAAGGGGAGAGATTATGAGCGTTGAAGTTTGGACCTATTTATTTGTTGGCTTAAGTTTTGTTGGGTATTTGTATATTGGATATATGAACCGGGTGAAAACCACCTCCGGCTTTTACGTGGCCGGACGCGGCATTCCCGCCATTGCCAATGGCGCGGCCACTGCCGCCGACTGGATGTCTGCCGCCTCGTTCATCTCGATGGCCGGATTGATTTCCTTCCTCGGTTATGACGGCGCCATTTACCTGATGGGCTGGACGGGCGGTTATGTGTTGCTGGCCCTCCTGCTGGCTCCCTACCTGCGTAAATACGGCAAGTACACCGTGCCTGACTTTGTAGGCGACCGTTACTATTCCCAAACAGCGCGGCTGGTGGCAGCCATCTGCGCCATCTTCGTTTCCTTTACCTACGTTGCCGGGCAGATGCGCGGCGTGGGGATTGTGTTCAGCCGCTTCCTCGGCTTGCCCATCAACTGGGGGGTTATGGTCGGCGTGCTGATTGTGGCCTTCTTCGCGGTACTGGGGGGGAGGAAGGGCATCACATGGACACAGGTAGCGCAATACACGGGCATCATCATCGCCTACATGATTCCGGCGGTGGCGCTGGCTATAGCCATCACCGGCATTCCCATCCCCCAACTGGCCCTGACCTTTGGCGATATTGTGCCCAAGTTGAACCAGATACAGGTAGATTTGGGGCTGGGGTCGTACATCGTCTCTCATAAAAACATGATAGACGTCCTCGCCATCACCTTCTCGTTGATGGTTGGGACCGCCGGGCTGCCGCACGTAATTATTCGCTTCTACACCGTGCCGTCTGTGCGCGATGCCCGTTACTCTGCCGGCTGGGCGCTGTTCTTCATTGCCTTGCTGTACACCACCGCCCCGGCAATGGCCGCGTTTGCCAAATTTAACCTCATCAACACCCTGCACGGTCTGCCCGTGGCAGAACTTGAAACCCGCGCCGATTTGGCATGGGCGCGTTCATGGGAGGCCACCGGATTACTTAAATTCGATGACAAAAACGGTGACGGAATTTTTCAGATGGCGAAGGGCGATACCAATGAGGTCTTCATTGACCGCGACATCATTGTGTTGTCCACGCCGGAAGTTGCCGGGCTGTCCGGGCCGGTCATTGCGCTGGTAGCCACCGGCGGTTTGGCGGCGGCACTCTCAACGGCGGCAGGCTTGTTGCTGGTCATCTCCAGTTCACT
>JAJRUC010000040.1 GCA_024278015.1 Chloroflexota bacterium | reverse complement strand
TGCACGGCATCAAAGGGCATGCCGTGGTTCAGGGCCAGGCCCACGTTGCCGGTGGCATCGACGGCCTGGGCAAAGTAATTCAATTTGCCGGGTACAGGCGATACGCTGCCTTCGGCCAGGCCGGTGTTGGGGTCGTAATCCAGTTCGGCTTTGCGCCATGCGGTTTCGTTTTGGCCCCGATACAGCACCACTACCCGCTCAATCTGGTCGCTGTCGTCGGCGGCTGTCACCCGAAAATCGAGCGACGTGGTGGTGGAGAAGGCTTCGACGGCCCAGATGGAAGGCGCAATGAAATCGGTGGCGCTGTAGGGGGCGTGATAGACCTCAAACCGCATATCGGTGTAGCGGCGCAAGGTGCCGATGGTCTCGGCGCTGTTTTCATCGGCCAGGAATTGGGTGGGAATGAGAACCAGTTGCTCCCGCGATTGGCCGTCGATGGCCAGGAAGCGGTTCACTGTGCCCGGATAAACCGGATACCAGACTTCGGTTTTGAAGGGCGTTTCGGTGTTGATATAAAGTTCCTCGGTGACAACCCGGGAAACAAACGGGTTGAAGCCGGATTCTTCGACGAAAGAGCCGCCGAGCATTAATGCGCCGTGAGCAAAGGTATCTGGTTGATGGATGTTGAGCGTAACGCGCGGCTGGGCCGGTTTTTGCCCGGAAACGTGGGTGCTGGTTTGAGCCTGAACGCCTTCAACGCGGGCCACAGACAGATATTCGCCCAGTACGCCGGTGCCGCTGTAAATGGTGTGGCGGCTGTATTCCAGGTTGGTCAAGGCGGCGGCGGTGGTAAATACGCCGTTTGCGGTCAGGTGCGGGCTGCGACGCAGGACGGCGCGCCCTTCCGGGGCGACGGTGGTGGTGAGGGGCATATTGATGCGTAACATGGGCAGGCCGTACAACGTCATTTCGGCCATCACTTTTTCATCGTAATTAGAGAAAGACCCGGCGGCGATGGTGTTGTAGTAGCGATGTTTGGCCCGCAGCAGGGCGTTGCCCACGGTGGGCGGGCCGTCGCCCCAAAAGTTCAATTCCTCACTGAAGTTGGTCATCAGCCTTTCAGAATAGGCCACCAGGTCAGAATCGCCGTAGCCGTAGCCCGTATTGCCGATGAAGTAGGCTCCCTGCCGCAAAAAGACTTGCGGCCAATCGGCTGCCGCTTGCATGTCGGTAAAATCGGCGTCCAGCACATTCAGGCCGGAGTGACACCCCACCGAAAAATAGAGCGAGCCGGTGTAATTGCTGCTCACCAACAGGCTGCCCGTACCGCTCAGTGGCACCGTGCCGGTAATTTCTTCGGCAAAAACTTCGTCGCCCACCACCGTGGGGAAGAGCAGATGGTGCTGGAAGTGCGAATTGAGCGAGTTGAGGTCATACGGATTGGGGCGCATCACCTGCACCCTAAAGTCGTCGCCCGTCCAGGTGTCGTTGATGAGCGTGGTCAGGGTAATGCCCTGACTGACCAGGGTGTCGCTGACGGCCTGCGCCTGGTCAATAAGGAAATCGTAGCCGGTGACCAGGGCGGTGGTGGGGGTCATGATGGGCGAGGCCAGGAAGGCGTCAATGACCCGGACAATTTCGGCGGGCGATTCAACCAGCCGGCCCGTCGCCAGTTGGGGCAGGTACAACTCCCGCCCCTTGAAGGGAATGGGCAGCAAGCCGGCGTAATAATCATCAGACAGCAGGAAGCGGGCGGCGAAACTGTCGGCGATGAGCGGGCTGTGGGCAATATCCGCATAGGTGCGCTCGTTGGCAATCAGCGCCTCGTCCACAATACGACGATGGGGGATGATGTGGTCGCCGCCTGCCAGCACCAGATAGCGCAAATTCGGATAGGCCGGCGCCAGATTATACAACATCGATTTGATGTAGGTAGCTACAAAGTTGGCCGCCATCGGGTTTTCCGCCGCGTCATCCCACACCTGATAGGCGAAGTCAAATTCCGGGATGTCGGCCAGGTCTATCAGCCGGGCCTTGACCGTTTGCGACAGCGTGACCAGTTTGCTGATCAGCCCGGCGGAGGTGATGGTGTCTGTGCCGGTGAAAAACTGGTTGAAGCGGGCCGAATTGAACAGGATGAGCGCCTCAACGCCGGGGTCGGTGGTGGTTGTCAGGCCGGTGAAGGTGAGGGGTACGGTGTAGGTAATGGCCGGGGGGGCGGTGCCCGGTTTGATGTTGACCGTCATAGTGAAGGGCGCGTCGGCCGCATCCGGCGTAGAGCCGACCACAACCACGTAATATGTGCCGGCCAGCTCGTGGACATCGTAGACAATTTGCTCGGTGGCCGTCAGCGGGTTGGTCGAAATAGCCACCAGGGTGCCGATGTTGCCGATTTGGCCGATGTTGCCGATTTGGCCGATGTTGCCAATTTGCCCAATGTTGCCTATTTGGCCGATATTGCCGATTTGGCCCAGGTCGGTCAGGTCGCCGATATTGCCTATTTGGCCGATGTTGCCAATCTGGCCGATGTTGCCGATTTGGCCGATGTTACCAATCTGCCCAATATTGCCGATTTGGCCCATATCGCGCAGTTGGCCGGTTTCTTCATCAATTTCCGGGGCGAAGAGGTACAGGTCGTAATCTTGCGTTAGTTGCGAAATGGTGACGGTGATGATGGAGCCGGGCAGGGGTACATCGACTTTGTACCAGTTGGCGGCGGTTTCGGTAGTGGCGGTGCCGGTGATGGCCGTATCGGTTTGGACGGGTGCGGCGGCCTCGCGCTCGGTGCGCAGCCGCCACTCGGCAATATCGAAATTATTCATGGCCGGATAGGTTCTGTCCAGCTTGAGTTTGGCGCCCACCGGGGTGACGTAATGGTACAACGGCATCATAATGGTGTCGGTTTGCACCAGAATTTGTTCAATTTGGGTGTAAATATCTTTTCGCAGGGCCGGGTCCAACTGGTTTTGGGCCTGCGTTACCAAATTGTCGTAGGTGGCGTTGCTCCAGTTACCGAAGCGAACCGGGCGGATACCATCGGACAGGAAGTTATAGGCGTCGTTGTAATCGGCGCACCAGCCCAGTCGCCAGATTTGCGCGGTGTTTCCGGTATTCAACGTAGTCAGGTAATCGGCCCAGGGCTGGCTTTGCAGGGTAACGCTCACGCCCAGGGTGGCGAACCAGCTTTGCTGAATGTATTCGGCAATGGCCTGATGTCCGGCGCTCTCAGTGAACCACAGGGTAATGGGCGGCAGGCCGGCGCCGCCGGGGTAGCCTGCATCGGCCAGCAGGCTTTGGGCGATGGTGGTGCTGTAGGGGATGCCCACCCCTTGCGCGTAGCCATCAACATAGCCAAATATACCACGGGGCGTAAAGGTCAGGGCCGGTTCGCTCAGGCTGCCGATGCTGGCCAGCAGCCCGGCGCGGTCGGTGGCGGCGGCGAAGGCCTGGCGCACCAACGGGTTATCGAAGGGGGCCAGGTTGGTGTTGAAGCCGTAATAATAGGTGCAGGGTACGGGTTGGCGCGTTTGCTGATACCAGCGCAATTTGTTGAAGTCTCCCTGGGGGAAGACGGCGGTGTCTATCAGGCCGGCTTTAAAGGCGGGCAAAACCGCCGCGCTGTCCGGCAGCACGGTCATCTTCACTTGTTTGATGTCAACATGGTTGGCCTGGTAATAGATGGGGTTCTTTTCCAGTATCAGGTAGCGCAGCGCGCCGGTGTCGTCCCGCTTTGTCAGGCGATACGGCCCGCTGGTGATGATGTGTTGGGGGTCTGTCCAGGCCGCGCCCCACCAGTTTATGGCCGATTGCGGCACAATTTTGGCGATGGTGCTTCCCAGCTTGGCCGGGAAATGGGCCACCGGCTCTCGCAGGATAATGTTGAGGGTGGCGTCATCCAGCACCCGGATGCCTACCTGTCCGGCATTGGTGATGACGCCGGTGTTGTAGTCTTCCGCGCCGAGGATGTCGTACAGCAGGTAAGCCATTGGCGCAGCATTGGCCGGGCGCAGGCCGCGCAGCAGGCTGTACTGCACATCGTAGGCGGTTACGGGCGTGCCGTCGCTCCAGTAAATGTCGTTGCGCAGGTTGAAGGTGTAATCGACATTGTTGAATACGCTCCAACTGCTTGCCAGTTCCGGCGCCACTTCGCTGGTGGTGTCGTCAATATCCACCAGCCCCACAAAGAGTTGCTCTACAGCCTGAACCGACGAGTTATCGGTGGCGGCAATCGGGTCCAGGACGGGGTCGGCGTCGAGGCCCACCTTGATGCGCGATTGCGTCACACCGACGCAGGCGGCGGCGGGGTTGATACTGCCGTTGATGAGGCCCGCTTTAACGTTAGCCAGTTTGAGTTTCACCCTGGCTGGGATGGCGGCGTCCGCTTGGTGGAAGGGGGCCAGCCCCACACCATCGACGCTGAGGTCATACTGTTTGTTTCCGGCGGTGAAGACGCCGCCAATCAGGTCGGAAATGGTGTCAAAGACGGCGTTGTCGATTTTCTTTTGGGCGCTGCTGAGCAGCCGGTTTGCGCCGGGAACGCCCAGCGTGCCCCCGCCCCCGAACAGGGTGTTGTACTGGTCGCTATCTACGCCGATGGCCCACGCGCCCGCCTGGGTGGCGGTGATGATGGCTCCGTCGCCGGTGTCTCCGGCGGCGGCAAAAATCACATCGGCGCCGATGGACATCATCTCCTGAGCCACGGTTGCGCCCAGGTGGGGGTCGCTAAAGTCGCTCAGGTAGCGGCTCAGCACCGTTACCTTCGGGTTGGCGCACTTGGCTCCGTTCCGGAAGCCTTCTACGTAATCAACCACTTCCTGTACAACAGCCGGCCCGCCAATATTGCCGACCGCATCTTTTTTGGTCATCAGCCCGGCCAGCGCTCCGGCCAGATAGCCGACTTCGTCTTCGGCGAAGATGGCCCCGCGCAGGTTGGGCGGG
>JAJRUC010000039.1 GCA_024278015.1 Chloroflexota bacterium | reverse complement strand
GGCGGTGGAAGTCGCCGCCGACCTGGCGCAGCGTTACCAGGCGGCGGTTTTGCTGGTGCATATCATTCGCAACCTTTCCCTCCCGCCGGAAATTCTGGAAATGATTGCTCGCGGCGAAGTGACCGCCTCGCGGATGGAACTGCTGCAAGATTCGGCGGAAATCATCCTCAGCACAGCCGCAGAGCGCGTAAAAGCAGCCGGCTTTACCCGCACGCAAAGCGAATACGTCATCGGCGGGCCGGCCACCCAAATTCTTAAATACGCCCAAAGCCATGACATCAACCTGATTGTCATCGGCTACCGGGGGCTGGGGCCGCACGCCGATGCGCTGCTGGGCAGCGTCGCCAGAAAACTGGTCAACACCTCAACCGTTTCGTGCCTGATTGCACATTAGCTGCTTGAACCAACACGCAGAAAGTGAGAAACATTATGCTAACCTCCAGAAAACGGGTTAGTCGTGTTCTTAACCATCAAGACGTAGACCATATTCCCCTCGATCTGGGTGGCACGCCGGTAACAGGTATGCACGCCAGTTCGGTTTACAAATTACGGCAGATGCTCAAACTCGACCCACCGGACACGCCGGTGAAAATCATCGACCCGTATCAATTGTCGGGTGAAATCAAGCCGGATCTTCTGGAGGCCGTCGGCGGGGATGTGGTGGGTGTGGCCCCGCCGCGAAATTTTTTCGGCTTTGAAAACGACGGCTGGAAACCGTGGACGCTTTTTGACGGAACCCCGGTGTTAGTGCCGGCTTTGTTCAATACCCACCCGGAGCCGGACGGCAGTATTGTGCAATATCCCGAAGGAGACCGCACCGCGCCGCCCAGCGGATATATGCCCAAAGACGGCTACTACTTCGACGCGATTATTCGCCAGCCGCCCATCGACGATGCGACACTGACGCCGGATGACAATCTGGAAGAATTTACACCCGTTTCAGCAGAAGACCTGGCCTGTTTTGCGCAAGAAATCAAGCGCCTGTACGCAGAAACCGATAAGGCAATTGCCGTCAATTTTGGGGGTATGGCCTTCGGTGATATTTCTTTAGTGCCCGCCACCTGGCTAAAACACCCCAAAGGAATACGCGATGTGGAAGAGTGGTACATCAGCACCTTAACGCGCGCCGAGTACATCTACCGGGTTTTTGAAAAACAAGCCGAAATTGCCCTGTTGAACCTGAAAAAGCTGTATGCCGCCGTCGGCAATCGAATTTCGGTGCTGTACGTTACCGGCACAGACTTTGGCACGCAAGATGCGCCGTTTATGTCTGAGCAAACGTACCGGGAACTTTTCTTCCCCTTCCACAAAAAAATCTGCGACTGGGTACACCGGCACACTCAATGGAAGACCTTTATGCACTCCGACGGGTCAATTTTGCCCTTGTTGCCGGCCATCGCCGAAGCCGGCATTGACATTTTGAATCCCGTTCAGTGGACGGCCAAAAATATGGACCGTCAGCACTTGAAGAAACAATTCGGCAGTACGTTTGTCTTTTGGGGCGGCGGCGTAGACACACAACACACCTTGCCGTTTGGCTCGGTAGCAGAGGTTCAATCTGAAGTGGCCGAGTGCATACGCATATTCGGTCAGGATGGGGGCTACGTTTTCAGCACAGTCCACAACGTTCAGCCCGGAGTTCCCGCTGATAATCTATTGGCGCTGTATCACACGTTCAGCACATTACGATAAAGCAACGCCCGATATTCCGTTTTATTTGACATTCTGACAGGGATGTGATATATTTTTCTAAGTTATGCACACGTGTGCATTACGTCCAACATACACCTGTAAATTTGAAATCCAACGGAGGTTCTTTAATGAAAGGCTTGATTTTAGACGCAGTATGGGAACCCAAACCAGACTACAAGGTCTCTGACTGGGAAAAAGCCACCGGCAAAGCCATCACCGGCAACAGCGTGTGGCGGTATCCCAACCTGGAAGTCCGTGAAAAAGCCGACCCGCAACTCAAACCGGACCAAATTCTGCTGGCAGTGCAGGCTTGCGGCGTGTGCGGCTCTGACATGCATTCTTACGAAACCGATGCAGACGACTACATCCTGTACCCCGGCCTGACCAAATTCCCCAGTATTTTGGGGCATGAACTCTCCGGTAAAGTGGTGGAAGTGGGCCGGGATGTGACCGACCTGAAAGTGGGCGATATGGTTACGGTGGAAGAGATGATCTGGTGCGGCGAATGTATCCCCTGCCGCAACGGCTATCCCAACCACTGCACCCATCTGGAAGAAATCGGCTTCACCATTGACGGCGGCTTTGCCAAATACCTGGCTATCGGGGCCAAATTCGCCTGGAAAATTGACGGCATTGCCGAACACTTCGGCGATGAGCAAAAAGCGTATCAGGTAGCCGCTTTAACCGAACCGACCACCGTGGCCTACAATGCCATGTTCGAGCGGGCCGGGGGGTTCCGGCCCGGCCATTTTGTGGCGGTGTACGGCGCCGGCCCCATCGGACTGGCCGCCATTGGCCTGGCCGAAGCCGCCGGGGCCGGCAAAATTGCCGTCTTCGAGATTTCGGCGGAACGCCGCGAGCTGGCGAAAAAAATCGGCGCAGACCATGTGTACGACCCCGCCGAAGTAACCCCGCACGAAGTTTTGATGGAACTCAGCCGGGGCGAAGGCTTCAACTTTCAGGTAGAGGCCGCCGGCGCGCCGCACCTGACCGTACCGGAAATGGTCAAAAGCCTGGCCATCAACGCCAAAATGGTGCAGATTGGCCGCGCCGCCCAAAACGTGCCCATGTATCTGGAAACGTTGCAGGTTCGGCGGGCGCAATTCTTTGGGGCGCAAGGCCACTCCGGCCACGAAACCTTCCCCAACGTCATTCGCATGGTTGCTTCCGGCCGCTTGGACCTCAGCCCCGTCATCACCGCCCGCTACGGTCTGGACGACACCGTGGCCGCCATTGCCAAAGCCACCGAACGCAAAGACGGCAAAATTATGGTGCTGCCCAACGCCTGATACACCGGCATGGCGTTGAGCAGTTCCGGCCATGACACGACAACAATAATAAACATTCAACCGCCCCCCACCCGCCACCTGCGGCGCCTCCCTCCCCCTGTAGGGGGAGGGCCGGGGAGGGGGTAATTTTTTAAGGAGAAAAAAATGACAACCGTACCAGAAGGGTGGTTAGCCACCAATCAGCCCGACCTGTTTTTTGAAGATGACGAAATCGGCCGCATGAAAAAAGCAATCTGGGAGGCCGACGAAGCCGGCGTTGACAAAATGCTGGCCGAATACGGCCTGCCCTCGCCGGTAGAATGGGGCAACCCCGGAACCTATCTGCAAATGATGCCCCGCCACAAGCTGATAGACCAGCGCCGCAAAAACGACATCGTGTTCATCCCCATCGGCTGCACCGAAAACCACGGTATGCACCTGCCATCGGCCACCGATACCCTGTTCGTCAGCCAGATTCTGGAAGGCGTGCGCCGCTATATCGGCAATCGAGACGGCGCCCCGCCCGCCCTGTCGCTGCCGCCCCTCAACTTCGGCTCGCACCCGTACCACCATATGGGTATGCCCGGCACGGCCATTGTCCGCGAAGATATTTCGCGGGAAATGTTGATTGATGTGATGCTCGGCCTGTGGAACGACGGCTTCCGCAAACAAATTTTCATCAACAACCACGGCCATCTGTGGATGCTGGAAGCCACCATCCAGCAATTCCAGAAACGATACCAGTTGCCGGGCATCTTCCGGGTGCTGGACTGGCACCGGGGCGTGCGCGAATTCTTCCGCGAAAAGAAATACGGGGGCGAATATGATTCCACCTTCATCCACGCCGCCGAAGCCGAAACATCGCTGGCCCGCTATCTCTTCCCCGATATGGTTGATATGGATTACGCCGTCAACACGCAAGGCAAATCTTACCTGCCCGCCGGCCACTTCGATACTTCGGTGGACCCGTATCGCCGCCCCAGCCGCTGGTCTGAAGGCGAAGGCCACTTTGCCATCGAAATTTCCGGCACGCCGGAAGGCGTGGTGGGCATGGCCGCCCACGGCGAAGCCCGCAAAGCCAAAAAACCGCTGGCCGCCATCCTCAAATACCTGACCATCCTGCACGACGATATCCGGGCCGCCTTCCCGCCCGGAACCGTGCCGCCGGTGGAAGAAGTGACCCTGCGCACCGCCGCAGAGATGGAACCATACCTGCGAGAGCCGCAAAGCGAAGGCTGGAAATCGGTTTACGCCCTGCCGCGCATCGGCCAGAGCAATATTTATTAATCTTGCGTCAAACATACGTTGATGGGTTGAACGACATTATGGCAGGGGCACGAAGCATCGT
>JAJRUC010000038.1 GCA_024278015.1 Chloroflexota bacterium | reverse complement strand
TCATCGCCATGTCGAGCAGATGCGTGAACAGTCAGAGCTAACCGACTCTGAATGGGAAGACATTTTATCGTTTGCAATATGATTTTTTAGTTTTCCGGAGTTTTCAGTTATATATTACCGGAAATCGGTACAGAGTTAGGAGGTTTAACATGGAACAAATTCAAGAGTTTTTTAGCGGCCCAATTGGCGCCCTGATAATCAATGTGGCTGCAGCTTTGCTGATATTGATAATTGGCTACATTGTAGCCCGCATCATTGCCAGCATTGTACGCCGGCTGCTGGGACGCACAAATCTGGACAATCGTCTTTCCAATACGTTGAGCGAGCCAGATGACCCCACGAAAGTGCCCGTTGAAGATACAGTGGGCAAAATTGTGTTCTGGCTGATTATGCTTTTTGTCATTACAGCCGCGCTGGAAAGGCTTAATTTGTCGGCAATATCGCAGCCGCTTCAGGCGTTTTTGGATCAGTTGACAACTGTTTATGTGCCGCGATTCTTCGCCGCTGCTGTTCTTCTGATTATTGCCTGGTTGATAGCCACTGCGTTCCGCTTCCTGGTGCGCAAAGCCGGGCATTTGCTTAAATTGGATGAACGCCTGAGTAAATATGGCGCGTTAAAAGAGGATGATAAGGTCAATATCACCGAGGCTGTGGCGTCGGCTATTTATTGGTTGATTTTCCTGCTGTTCATCCCCTCTGTGCTGCAAGCGCTGGGACTGACGGCTATTGCCGAACCTTTTGCCGGGGTATTTGCCTCGATATTTGCCTATATCCCCAATATTTTGGCTACGGCCGTTATTGCCGTTGTCGGTTAGTTTATCGCCCGTATCCTGCGGGAAATTGTGACCAATCTGCTGCGGGCTGTAGGAACGGATACCTTGGGAGAACGGGCCGGAATGCCGGAAGACCGCTCGTTGTCTGAAACGCTGGGAACCATCCTGTATGTGGTAATCTTGATCCTGGTCATTATTTCCGCCCTGGAACAGTTAAACATCCCGGCCATCTCTGCCCCGCTGGCAGCCATGCTGAACCAGATTGTGGCCTTTGTGCCCGGTCTGTTGGGTGCGATTGTCGTGATTCTGTTGGCTTACTTTGTGGGCAAGATTGTGGCCGGCCTGGTGCGCGATCTGTTGGGCAGTGTAGGGTTTGATGCCCTGCCGGAGAAATTGGGCCTGAAATGGAACGCGGCCAACCCGCCGTCCCATTGGGCCGGTTCTCTGACGCTGATCGTGATTATGTTGTTTGCCGCTACCTGGGCTGTAGAATTGATGGGTTCGGCATTTTTGGTAGATGCACTTAACCAGTTCATCAACTTCCTGTGGCTGGCTTTCCTGGCGGTCATTATCTTTGCTTTTGGCCTGTACTTTGCCAACCTGGGCTACAACATCGTTCGGGATACGGGCGTGAACAACGCCTTGTTTTTGGCGCGGGCTGTGCGCGTGGTGATTATCTTCTTTGCCGCAGCGATGGCTTTGCGGCAGTTAGGTGTGGCCAATGATATTGTCAATCTGGCGTTTGGTTTGATTCTGGGTGCTATGGCTCTGGCTTTTGCCCTGGCCTTTGGCTTAGGCGGCCGTGATATTGCGGCACGGGAAACAGATAGTTTGTTGACCAAAATGCGTGCCCCGGCCGACGATGGCGATGAAACGGCCGAAGCGTAGACTGTTGTTTAATTGATTGCAGGGGCAGTTTCGTACTGCCCCTGTGTTTTTATACCCTGAGATAAACAATATGAAAGTGGCTTTAACATCGGACAACTCCGAATCTATCGAGGCTTGGGCTTCGGCTCCAAAAGAGGCGCGTTGTCCTTATTGTGGGGGCATTGTGATTTTGCGGGGGCGGCGTTTGATGAATAGTGAAGAGAAGACTTATTTTTGGCGTCACCGGGATAATACCCATCTCGATTGTCCGGGGCGGGCCAGAATAACGGGGAAGCGAATAACGGCATAAATACCTGGTTTTTATAGGGTTATGAAAGAATTTATTTCATTGTTGATACGCATTTTGGCGCTTGGCGTAGGGTTGTGACTTAGCCGTAGATAACCGAGGTAATTATGAAAAAAGTATTGAAAATCATTGGTATTGTCTTGTTGGCCCTTCTGGTCATCATCCTGTTGTTGGGGATTATCCCTGTGCCCATCAAAGAGCAGGCCGCATCCCCCAATCCGGTGACCAGTTACGACGAAGCTATCCAGCGGTTTGAGGCCATCCGTGCTGACGAAGAAGGCATATTGATGAGTGAGAAAACCGAGTCTGTATTGATGACCCACGGCGAGAAAACAGACAAAGTATACGTCCTGGTTCATGGCCTGACCAATTCCCCCTGGCAGTGGATTCCTTTTGGCGAGATGTTATACGACATGGGGTACAATGTCCTCATTTTGCGGATGCCGGGGCATGGGTTGGCCAGTGGTTCGGTAGGGGAATTGGCAGCGATGACGCCGGAGATTTTGCGCGAATTTGGCGACGAAAATGTGGACATTGCCACCGGTTTGGGCGACGAGATTCACGTCGTCGGCCTTTCGGTGGGCGCAACCGTTTCCGATTGGATTGCCCAAAACCGACCGGACGTGACCCGTGTGATGTCCATTGCCGCCATGCACGGTCTGGACGGGCTGCCCCATTTTCTCAACATCTTTGCCATGAATCTGGCCATCCGCCTGCCCAACTTTAATCCCACTTCTCCCAGTGAGCCACAACGGGATTATGTGTACCGGGGCCAATCCACGCGGGGTGTAGGCAATGCTATGCTTTTCGGCCAGTCCGTTTCCAAGCAGGCAACTGATGAGCCGCCTGTGGTCAATGACATTATTGTGGTCACCAATGCCAACGATACAACTATCAGCAACAAGGAAATCAAAGCGTTGGCTGATAAATGGGAGGCGCAGGGCGGCAATGTGACCCGGTACGAATTCCCGGCGGAATTAGGCTATCCACATCCTCTTACTGACATCGGTTCCAACCCGGATGCTTTTGATGTTTACCCTGTGCTGTTGGATTTGTTGGGTGAAAGTGAATAAAAAAAGCCCCTTGCGAACAGCAAGGGGCTTTTTCTCGTCAGATAATCCTGCCGCTTTTTTTATTGCTCTAATCTTTTATGATTGACCAAAAGCTGCTTTGGTGCCGGGCAGTAAGCACAAAATGATTACCAGCCCCGAAACAATAATGGAAGGCATCATGGCTTGCCAGGATGACCGGCCAATGACTGCCAATATATCAAAAATAAGGTAGATAACCCCGATAGAGATGGTAAATACCCAGCCGCGAGGGTCCAATGTCCATAGCATTTTGGCGTCCCAAAACCATATAAGGGCTACGATGCCCGCAAAAATAGCGCCAATGAAACTAAAACCAAAGAAATCAACTGACCCAAGCGAGGCAACAGGGAGTAAACCTAAATAACGCAAGGTGTCAAAAATGCCTATAATGCCGGCGATAACGGCCAGAATGGCTAACAATGTAACTGCAAATGGTCTGTTCATCTAATTTTTCCTCCTAAAAATCTCTCTTTTTCCAAATTCCCTCTAAAAATCACCGCGGCAAGGATCGCCTGAACTATACCATATTTCCGGCAATTTTCACTTGTTGTCCGGAAAAAGTGTTTGGGTCTGGTTTGACCAGTTAACCGCCAGAAATGGCAGGCATCAGATGAACTTGATCGCCTTCGTTTAGGATATGGTTGGACGGGGCGGTACGGCCGTTTACCACCAACAACATCCCCTCTAATGGCATCTCTATCCCCAAATCCTCAATCAAATCCGCCAGCGTACTGCCGGAAAGCAGCGCTACGTCCATCCGCCGCTGTGGCCCTTCCGGCGTCTGTCTTTGCAAAATCGTGTGCAGGTGAACGGTTACTTTCATTAGTTTTCAGTGTGCAGTATTCAGTTTTCAGTGGACTGTACACTGCATACTGCACACTGCATACTGAACACTACCTACTCCCAAATCCCATCCAGTTCCGCCTCCGGCACATCAAAAACTGCGTTGTGCGGCGGCAGGGGTTCACGGGTCATCCATTCGGGCAGGCGGTCGTCTACGGCCGTAAACCCTGCCCGTCTGTTAAATTCCCGCTCCAGCATAATTGTCTCCCGGCCCAGTTCCTGCAAAATATTGCCGCTCACGTTCCACCCATACTTGGCGTTGAGCAAATCCCGAATTGTCTCCGGCGCGGCGGCAAAGCCAAACCCGGCAAAAACGCAGGCCCCCAGCGTGTCATACCCCGCCATGCTCATCTGCGCGTTACGGGAAATCTCCACCTGTCCCTGCGGATCGAGATGATCCACTTTGGCCCGGATTGTCAGGCCGCAAGTGTGATCTGCCCCTTGCGGCGTGGTGGCGTAAGTTACCCCCGTCCCCTTGATCGCTCGCGGATCGTAGGCTGAAAGCGCCTGCCCTTTGACCACGGGCACCCGCTCCACGCCGTACAGCTTGCCCATCATTGCCGCGCCATTACCCAGCGCCCGCCCCAAAGCTGAGCCGCTGCGAATCTCCCGCACCAATTCCAACGCGCCTTCCCCGTCGCCAAACGCCAGCAGCCCGGCTTGCGCCGCCACCCCCAGCGCCGCCCCGATTTCAATCGAGTCCAGCCCCAGATCGTTTACTTCCCAATTCAGTCGGGCAATGGTATCCAGCGAATCAATCCCCAGATTGCTGCCCATCAGCCCAATCGTCTCATACTCTACCGGCGAGACAATCTCCTCGCCATCCGCGCCGCCAAAAACGTTGGAGCAGCGAATCGTGCAGCCGGCCATGCAGGCGTGGGTCGTTTCGCTGGCCCCGCCCCGTTGCAGCAGCAGTTCCCGCATCGCCTCCCCGCTGATTTTGTCCGCCCCCTCAAACTGCCCGTCCGAAAAACTGCGCGTGGGGATGGCCCCGAAGGCGTTGGTCATCCGGGTCATCGCGGCTGTGCCGTAATCGGCATACGACTGGGTTTGGGGATGCCCCATCAGCGCCTTGTTGTACGCTTTTTGCGCCGCCTGCCACGCCGGCGGGTCGGCGATGGCCGGTTTGTCGCAGCCGCTCATGTCAAACACGATGGCCTTGATGCCCTTGCTGCCCAGCACCGCCCCCAGACCGCCGCGGGCATTAATGCGGGACGGCGTTTTGTCCTTGTCAACGTTCTGGATGCCCGCCCCGGTCAGTTTCATTTCCCCGCCGGGGCCGATGAGGGAGATGGCGCATTTGTCGCCGTACCGTGCCAGCAGCTTTGGCGCGGCGGCGTACACCCCCAGCCCAGCCAGATCGTCGGCCGGATCAAACCGCGCTCCCTCTTTGTTGAGATGCAGCACCCACCAGCCGGGTTGTGACGGCCGTTCCTCCAGAATGAGCGCCTTCATGCCCAGGGTTGCCATGTGCAGCCCGGTGCGCCCCCCGGCGTTGCTCTCCTTCACCCCGCCCGTCAGCGGGCTTTTGCCGCCCACCGAAAGCCGGTCGCAGCTAGAGAGACGATGGCCGGTGAGCAGCCCGGGAGCAAAGATCAGCTTGTTATTCGGCCCCAACGGGTCGCAAGCTGGCGGCAGTTCATCCACCATAATGCGGGCCAGCAAACCACGCCCGCCCAACTGTTTCCAACTTTCCGGAACCGGTTCCCGCGTCAAAGTTTGTTCCCGCGTATTCACGCGCCAAATTTGCATGATGTTCTCCTTTTCTCCACGGATTTTCACTGATACCAAAATCCGTGTCAATCCATCACATCCGTGTCATCCGTGGTTCACCGTGTCCAGCGCCTCCGCAAAGATGTCCAGCGCTTCCAGGATTTGCGTCTGGTTGACGACGAGAGGCGGAATCCAGCGCAGGACCTGGCCGTAAGGGCCGCAAGTGAGCAGGAGCAAGTCCCGTTCGCGGCAGGCGGCAGCCACGGCTTTGGCCCGGTCGCCCCATGGCCGTCCCTCCGGCGTGGTAAATTCGGTAGCAATCATCAAACCCCGCCCGCGTACGTCGCCGATTTCGGGATGGGTTTCCTGCAAGCGGCGCAGGCCGTTTTGCAAAACCTGCCCCATGTTGGTCGAATTTTCAATCAACTTTTCCTCGCGCAGGGTTTGGATGGTAGCCACGGCCGCTGCGCAAGCCACCGCATTCCCTCCATATGTGCCGCCGTGCGATCCCGGCGTCCATTTGTCCATCAGTTCCCGGCTGGCGGCAATGCCGGAGAGGGGCATCCCGGACGCCAGCCCTTTAGCCATAATCACGATGTCGGGGGTGACGCCGCTGTACTCGAAAGCAAACCATTTTCCGGCACGGCCGTAGCCCGCCTGCACCTCATCCGACACCAGTAAAATCCCATTTTCATCACAAATTTCGCGTAACTGTCGCATAAAGCTGTCCGGTGCGGGCACGTAACCGCCTTCGCCCAGAACAGGTTCAATGACCATAGCGGCCGTTTCCTGCGGCGCGGTCTGCATCTTGAGCAAATCTTTCAGCTCGCGGATACAAAAGTTGACCGTCGTTTCCTCGTCCCAGCCGTACCGGTAGGCGTAGGGGAAGGGGGCCACAAAAATGCCGGGTACGAGGGGCTGGTAGCCGGCGCGGTAGATCGTTTTGCTGGTGGTCATGCTCATGGTGGCGTGGGTACGGCCGTGAAACGACCCCTGGAAGACGATGATATTTTGCTTGCCGGTAGCCGCCCGTGCCAGCTTAACAGCCGCTTCCACCGCCTCCGCCCCGGAATTGCTGAAAAAAAAACTATCCAGCGACGGCGGCAAAATCCGGCTCAATTCTTCCGTCAGTTGAATAGCCGGTTCGTGGTAGACAATGTTCATCTGGGCGTGCAGGATTTTGGCCGCCTGCGCCTGCACCGCCTGCACCACGCGCGGGTGGGCGTGCCCCGTATTGGTCACGCCGATGCCGCTGGTGAAATCCATGTAGCGACGGCCGTCTACGTCATACAAATAGATGCCCTCACCGTGATCGGCAATAATTGTTGCCGAGCGGCTCCAGACGGGCGAAAAATGGGAGAGATCATATTGGGTCATGGGAATCCTCTTGTTGTTGGTAATCGCGCAATCTGTTCCTTTCTCAATTTGTTGTACTCTCTATTGTACCAAACGCATTCGCAGAATTGTCGCAAATTTATGGTTGAATGGTGATTTGGATGCGGCCGTTGGCAATTACGGCCGTAACCACCCCATCTTTCTTTTCCACCACCACAATTTCTCTGGCGCGGGTAATGCTTTGCAAATCGGCCGTGCCTGCCAATAGCTGTTCGCGCAAGGCTGCGTCTGCCACAACCAGATGGAGCGCCGCCAGTTCCGCGCCGAGGGGCAGGCTGTGTTCGCTCTTGTAATGGCGCACGGCCGTAGCAATTTCCACCAATGCTTCACCACCCGCCAATGCCGCCTCATCCTGCCACGCGGGCTGGGGCACAGGCCACGCACTCCGGTGAATGGAAGTCGCGTCAAACAGGCCGGTGTAGATGCGCTCTGTCACGTGGGGCAGGATGGGGGCAAACAGTTTGAGCGTCGTCAGCAGAGCATGGTACAGGGCATATTGCCCGCCGGCCGCCGCTTCCCCGCCGGCATACAGCCGCATCTTCGCCATTTCCAGGTAATTATCCGCCAGAACATGCCAGAAAAACGCTTCTGTTTCGTTTTTGGCGGCGGCGTAATCGTAGGCGGTGAAATGCTGCGTCACCCGCCGGATGAGCCGGTCGGTTTGGGCCAGCAGCCAGCGGTCAGCCAGCGTCAGGGCCGCCGATTTGGCTGCCGGGTCAGTGTCGGTCAGAAACCTTTGGCTGAAGCGGGCCACGTTCCACAATTTGGTGACCAGTTTGGCCCCGGCCTGGATTTTTTCTTCGCTGATAATGGCGTCTTTGCCCACGGCCGTACTCGCCGCCCAGTACCGCACCGCATCCGCCGAATAGTTGGCGATCATCGTCAATGGCGCTACCGGTCCGCCGCCTTTGCTTTTGCTCAACTTCGTCGTA
>JAJRUC010000037.1 GCA_024278015.1 Chloroflexota bacterium | reverse complement strand
TTCGGGCGCAACGGCCCCCGGCCTAAACCGCCCGATACGGGCTGCGGTTAACCGCCGGCTGCGCCGCCGGTTGCATCCGCCGCAACAACTGCGCCCAGAAGGAGATAATGCCCACTCCCAGCAAGATGTATCCCCAGAACACGGGATGACGCACCGCCTGAAGTATGGCTCTTATGCTCAAGCCGGCTACCTTGAAGAAGGGCGTCAGCGCGGGCAAAGTAATTTCGATGATGCGGATTGCGCCCGTCAAAACGTTCACGCCACTGAACAGGTTCAGGAAAGAGAGGCCGGAAGCGGCCACTGTCCACAGCCCCACCCCCAGCAGCGCGGTAGTTAATACGCCGATGACGGCCACGCCGATTAATGTGCGGCGGCGGTTGAGCCGGCGGTTGAGCCGGACTTCAAAGGTGGCCGTAAAATTGACCGGGGGGTCAACCAGCGGCGCGCCGGCCAGCAATTGCTCAAGCCGGGTCAGGGTCTCAAGTTCGGCCAGACAGGTTTCGCACCCGGCCATGTGGTCTTCCAAAGCCGCTGCATCGTCATCCGGCAGAGCCTCTTCCAGATAAAGCGCAATCATTTCGGTGAATTTGTCCATCATAAAGTATCCTTTTAAGCGTGCTTTCACCACTTCTGTTTCCATATCAACCCCCGGCCAAAACTACATCTCCCGGCGCCGAAGCCACCGCCTGCCGTTGTTGGGCCGCTTTAGCCATCATCTTCCTGGCGCGGAAGAGTTTGCTTTTTATGGCGCTGACGGTGGTATCGAGCGTTGCGGCAATGTCTTCGTAGGCCATATTATGCCAGTATTTCAGGATGACCGCCGCCCGATAATCCGGGGCCAGGGTGTTGAGCAGGGCGCGTAATTCCTGCGCCTCTTCTCCGGCAAGCATGGCCTCTTCCGGCTGGGGGGTGTCATCGGTGGGCAGCCAGCGCCAGGGAGGCAGGTCTTCCCACGAAACAAACCGGATACGGCGGCGGCGCAGGCGGTCGATGCAATAGTGCGAACCGATGGAAAACAGCCACGACGAAAATTTGCGGCCGGCATCGTATGAATCGAGCTTCATGTAGGCCCGAATGAATGTTTCCTGAGCCGCGTCTTCGGCTTCGGCGGCGCCGCCCAACATGCGATAGCAAAGATTGTAGATGGGCCGTTGATAGGCTTCGACAATTTTTGTGAAAGCGCCCTGATTGCCTTGTTGAGCTTGCGCCACCCACATAGCTTCATCAGGATTGGGCAGATAATTGGTTGAGCGGTTCTCCGTACCAGATTGTTCGTGCAACATTTTCTCTCCCTGCACTCCCTGATACGAATTATAGCGCAAAAAGTTGCAAATGCAGAGCAACCGGCCAAAAACTGCCAACCGGCCATTCGCCTGATTTTTGAAAATAGTGTATCCTACCCATATCTTGTAGTATGCGCAAGCACAAGCCTACATATTGTATCTTTATCCGCAAAGGAGATGCCGTATGCCTCACCCCTACATTGCCATCGAAGGCGTTATCGGCGTGGGCAAAACCACTTTGGCCCGCTATTTGCAGCAAACCCTCTCTGCCGAATTGCTGCTGGAGGTCTTTGAAGAAAATCCCTTTTTAAGCGATTTTTACGCCGACAGAGACCGCTACGCCTTTCAAACCCAGATTTTCTTTTTGCTCAGCCGATACCGGCAGCAACATCAGATTATTCCGCAAACCGTCGCCCGCCAAACGCTGGTATCAGACTACATGTTCGCCAAAGACAGCCTGTTTGCCAACCTCAACCTGGTCAACGACGAACTGGCCGTGTACAAAAGCGTTTACGCCGCCCTGGCCGAGCGCATCCCCGCCCCCGGTTTGATTGTGTACCTGCGGGCCAATGTCGATACCCTGATGGAGCGCATCGCCATTAGAGACCGGCCCTACGAGCGCAATATGGAACGGGCCTACATTCAGGCGTTGCAGCAGGCTTACGAAACTTTCTTTGATGACTACGCGCAATCGCCCACCCTGACCATCACCACCGATACCCTCAATATTGTGCAGAATGCGGAAGCCCGGCAGATAGTCATCGGCCAAATTCAAAGCGCCCTGTCTGAAGGGGCCACCCAGCCGGCCCTGCCCCACCTTGCCGATACGCCCGACCCGCTCACCCAAATTTTTGCCGGGGACAACCGGCGCCGCCTGCCAGATTTTCAGCAGTTTCACCGGGCGCTGGATGCAAACAAACGCTTTTCTACCGACCTGTACGCCAATTTTATGCACCTGACCGAAGAGTTGGGAGAGTTGGGCGCGGAACTTGCCAAAGTGCGCCGCGCCGAAAACACAAAATACGCCGCTGCCCCGCCGCCGCAAGCCCTGCAACTGGCCCTCACCGAACGTCGATTGCCCTTGCAGCGCGAGTTGGCCGACTGCATGGCCTGTTTGCTGAAGTTGTCCAATTATGCCGGCATCAACCTGGAAGCCGCTTATTTAGAGAAGATGAATGCCAATATGGCGCGGGAATGGCCCGCCGAAAAAGCAGGAGCAACTGACGATGAGTAAATTATTTGTAGCCATTGCCGGCAACATCGGCGTGGGCAAAAGCACCCTCACCGGCAAACTGGCCGACCACTTCGGCTGGACCCCGTTTTATGAAGCGGTGGACGATAACCCCTATCTGGCCGATTTTTACCAGGATATGCGCCGCTGGAGTTTCCATTCGCAAATTTATTTTTTATCACGTCGATTGCGCCATCACAAAGATTTAACGCTGTTCCCCAACCACGTGGTGCAGGACCGCACCGTGTATGAAGACGCCGAAATCTTCGCCGGAAACCTGTTTCGGCAAGGCAATATGGAAGACAGGGATTATCAATCGTACCGGGAACTGTACGAGGTGATGGTCGAACTGCTGCCGCCGCCCAGTTTGATGATTTACCTGAAGGCCGGCGTGCCCACCCTGCTGCGCCGCATCGCCAAACGGGGCCGCGAATTTGAGCAAACGATTGCCCCCGATTACCTGGACAGACTGAACGGCCTTTACAAGGCGTGGATCAATTCGTTTTCGCTATGCCCGGTATTAACCATCGACGCTGACCGGCTGAATTTTGTGCGCTCCGCCGCCGATTTTGAGGAAATTGCGGCTCAAATTTCGGACAGGCTGGGGCGGCAAACGCCGGTTTCCTGGATGAAGAAACCGCTTCGCGCCCTCAAAGAGGGGGAAAATTCCCCTTCCCCCTGCGAGGGGGAGGCAGGGAGGGGGTAAAAAGCCCGCCCCGCACCGCACCTAACCCAGCAAAACCCGCTGCACGGCCCCCGTGTCCGAATTGTACAGCACAAAGCCGGGTTCGCCGTAGCGGCCCATAATGTCGCCGGGGTTCAGCCACAGGGTTTGGCCGACCTGTTTTTGCATAAACCGATGGGTGTGGCCGCTGAAAACGGCCCGGTATTTGCCGGTGGCGGCCAGCCCCTCGCCCACTTCCGGGTAGTGGGTAAAGGCAATTTCGCCCGTGGGGGTAGATAAAACGCCCACCGGATTGTGAAAAGTGACGTTTCCGGCCTGAAAGGCAACGGTCATCAGCAAAAACATGTCGCCATCGTTGTTGCCGGGCACGCAATCAACCGGCCCGGGAAAAGCGTCGGCAATTTGCGCCAGGCTGAAGGGGGCGCAAAAATCGCCCAAAAAGACAAGCTGCCCGGCATCGCCCACCAAATTCAACGCCTTTTCCAAATTCCGGATATTGTCGTGACTATCTGACAGTACGGCAATTTGCATAGTCTGCTCCTTCCGCTTTTTCTATCGCACAATGCGTTCATCGCCCACCCGTCGGGTAATCCCCCGCGAGTCGGCGTATTCCAGCATAGCCAGGGCGTATTTTCGGCTGGTGCCGATGGCGTCTCTGACCTGGGCCACGGTTACGCCCCGATGTTCGGCGGCAAACTCCCTGAGCCACGCCACAAATTTTTCAAACGTTTCCGGCAACAGCAAAACATCCTGAGACAGGCGCAGCAACGCGCCGTTGTCTATTATGGCGGTCAGCAGGTCTTCGTTGCGGCGCAAGGCAACCAGGCTTTCTTTGTACGATGGGGTGGCATACGGGTTTTGAGCAAACTTCGCCAGCAGATTGTCCACCAATTGCCGCTGTTCGGCGGAGAATTGCGGGGTGTGGTCGGCCAGCCAAACGGCGGTTTCAGTGGCTTGCAGCATCCCGTCGGCGGCGGTCTGCCCAATGATTTTGTTAAACAGGCCCGTTTCCAGCCTGGCCCTGCTCATTAATTCGCTTTTGGGCATACCCTGTTTAAG
>JAJRUC010000036.1 GCA_024278015.1 Chloroflexota bacterium | reverse complement strand
GTCCCCCTCGCTCACCCCTTTTGTTTCCCCTCCCCCAAATTTGGGGGAGGGGGTTAGGGGGAGGGGGTAAAATGCACACTGTAAAATATAGAATTTTGTCAAATTACAAACTGCGTAAGTCCTGATTAAATTAAAATTGGGGGAAATTATCGAATTAAGGTCATCCATTGTAAATAACGGGTTTATACGATATAATTCACCTGAGAGACTTTATTCCGAAGGATACTGTTTGTGGCGTTAGATACCCAACACCTGGAAAATTTTAATTCCGGCGACCCCGATATGGGCGACCAGATTCTGCCGCAGGGCGCTATTTTGCAGAATCGCTACGAAATCCTGAAAATTCTGGGCCTGGGCGGTATGGGGTCGGTTTATTTAGCCAGAGACCTGAACTTTACCAGAGCCAAAAGGTTGTGCGCCATCAAGGAAATGGTCAGCAACACCCCGGACCCCAACGTCAGAAAAATGTCCCTGAACAATTTTGAGCGGGAAGCCAATACGTTGGCCGGCCTTAACCATCCGGCCATTGTAAAAATATACGATTATTTCACCGAAGGGGCGCGCACCTATCTGGTGATGGAATACATTGAAGGCCGGGACCTGGAAAATATTGTCGCCAACCTGCCGGACGGTGAATTTTTACCGGAAGCGCGGGTTTTGAAGTGGGGGATTCAACTGTGCGATATTCTGGCCTTTTTGCACAACAGCGAATCGCCTATTGTGTACCGGGATTTAAAGCCGCCGAACATCATTTTGCGGGCCAACCAATCTGACCAACTGGTCCTGATTGACTTCGGTATTGCCAAAGCGTTTCAGGAAGGCCAAAAAGGGACGATGATGGGCACCGAAGGCTATTCGCCGCCGGAACAGTACCGGGGCATTGCCAGCCCGCAGGGCGATGTTTACGCCTTGGGAGCCACTTTGCATCATATCATCACCAAACGGGACCCGAAGCTGGAACCGCCCTTTACGTTTCACGAAGCGTTGCCGCATCACCTTAACCCCAACATTTCAGAACCCGCCGAGCATGTCATCATGAAAGCCCTGAATTATGATATGCAGGCCCGGTACAGTTCGGCGGCAGAGATGAAAGCCGAGTTGCAGCAGGCGCTTGACACATTAAGGCGAGGGAGTCAACTGCCGTCCGGGGCGGCAAAAACACAATGGATAGACCGGCCCACGCAGGCTTTTACCCCGGCGGCCCCCCCGCCGGGCAGCAGCCGGTTTTCAACTGCGGCCACCACCGTCGTCTCTGAGGGGAGCGGTATTATCCCCATTTGGGAGTTCACCTGCGAAGACGAAATTCGCTCGTCGCCCTCGCTGGGCAATGGGTTGCTGTATATCGGCGCGTATGACAACAACCTGTACGCCCTTGATGCCAAAACCGGCGATTTTGTCTGGAAGTACGCCACAGACGGCGGTATCGCCTCAACGCCCTGTTTCTATAAAGACCGGGTTATTTTTGGCTCGGAAGACCGGCTGGTGTACGCCGTCACCAGTCATCGGGGCAAGATATTGTGGACATGCCCCACCGAAGGGCGCGTGCGGTCATCGGTGCGGGTTGATTTTGAACACGCCTTCTTCGGCTCGGACGACGGCCGGGTGTACGCGGCCAACGCCCAAAGCGGCCGGGTGGTATGGCGCTTTGAAGCCGGCGGCCCGGTGCGCTCTACGCCCGTCATCGATGCTGAAATCGTTTATGTCGGTTGCGAAGACGGGCATCTTTATGCCCTTGACATCCAAAGCGGCAAAATGAAGTGGAAATTCCGCACCAATCGAGGCATTACCTCCAGCCCGGCTATCTACGATGACCTGGTGCTGTTCGGCTCCGGCGACTGGACATTTTACGCCCTGAACAAGACCTCCAGTTGGTCTATTTGGCGCACCCGCACCAACCAGGCCATTATTTCCAGCCCGTGTGTTGTGGATGATACCGTGTATTTCGGCTCGGTTGACGGGCATCTGTACGCGCTTAACGCCCAAAGCGGAAAAGTAAACTGGAAATACAAGGCCGGCGCGCACATTATTTCCAGACCGGCTGTTTCTGCCGAGGCCATTTACTTCGGCACCAACGACGGCTTTGTCATTAGCCTTTCTCGCAAACATGGCAAGGAACGCTGGCGGTTTAAAACCGGGGGGCCGGTTCCTTCCTCGCCGGTGCTGGGTGACGACATTGTTTATATTGGCTCAACCGACAACAAACTATATGCTTTACCTGCATAAGCCAGGTGGCTGGAGTGACATCTGCAATGAACTTTCTGCAAAAACTGTTTGGCAAAACTGAATCCGTCCCCGTCAACGACATGCCACGGCCCGCCCCGCCCGTTGTCCCGCCACCCGGTTTAAGCGCCTTAATGCCTTTCGGCTTTCATGTGGGCCAACTAACCGACATCGGCCGGCAGCGGGAACAAAATCAGGATTCGTATTACACCCTCCAGTCGGCCCTGCAATCCAGCGCCGGCGCCGAGCCGTTTGGCGTCTTTATTGTGGCCGATGGCATGGGGGGCTATCAAAAAGGGGAAGAGGCCAGTAATTTGGCGGCGCGGGTGGCGGCCACCCACATTTTAAAACACATCTATCTGCCTGCTTTGGCCCGGCAAGACCACGATACCGCCCAAATCCCCATCAACGAAGTCCTGACCTCGGCGGTATTGCAAGCCAATCAGGCCGTGTTGGAACAGGTGCCGGAGGCCGGAACCACCCTGACCGTCGCTGTGGTAATTGGGCGTTACGTCTATTTGGCCCACGTC
>JAJRUC010000035.1 GCA_024278015.1 Chloroflexota bacterium | reverse complement strand
TACACGTCAATATCGGCAATATCGGGACTATCCCGGTGACGGAGAAGGATGTGTTCTTGCAGATGTTTGTTCGCCATTTTGTTCGCCATAAGGTTGACCTTTACGCGCCCTGCGCTTCCTGTCTGAGTTGCGCCAAAACCGCGTCAATCGATTCATCAGTCAAATTTTCATGATATTTCAGATTAATCTGGCCGACCGGCGCTTTGTCGCAGGCGGCCAGGCAAACTACCGGCTCCAGGGTAAACAGGCCGTCGGCGGTGGTGCCCCCTTCCGGGGGCAGGCCCATGCGCTCTGCCAGGCGATGGTAGAAGGCTTCGCCGCCGCGCAGGGCGCAGGGTAAATCGGTGCAGATTTGCACCATGTATTTGCCCGTTTTCTGCTTGCGGAACAGGGTGTAAAAACCGATAATCGAATGAATGTCGGTGACGGTCAGGTCCAGGGCTTCGGCCACGGCGGCAATGTCATCATCGTCCAGCCAGTTCTTTTCGGCCTGGGCCAGATAAAGCGCGGGCAATACCGCCGAGCGTTTATCGGGATATTTTTTGAATATTTTTGCCAGTTCGTTTTGTTCAGCTTCAGACCACATAGATGATTACTCCAGGATTTTACCGGTCAACCTCGCCCAAAACAATATCGATAGAGCCGATAATGGTCACAATATCAGACAGCAAGCCGCCGCGAGCCATTGTATCGGTGGCTTGCAGGTTTACAAACGATGGCCAGCGCATCCGCAACCGATGCGGCACGGCGGAGCCGTCGCTGACCACACCGAAGCCCAGAATGCCTTTGGGGTTTTCGATGAGGCCGTACACCTGGCCTTTGGGCGGCTTAAAGCCTTCCGTCACCAGTTTAAAATGATGGATGAGGGCTTCCATGCTGGTGGAAATTTCTTCTCTGGGGGGCAAAACCACTTTCCGGTCCGATGTTTTGTGCGGGCCGCCCGGTTTCAGCTTGTTCAGGACCTGCTCCACAATACGCACGCTCTGGCGCATTTCTTCCATCCGCACCAGATAACGGCCGTAGCTGTCGCCCCTGTCAGAGGTGGGGACGTCGAAGTCAAACCGGTCATAGCCGGAATAGGGCTGCGCCTTCCGCAGGTCAAAAGCCAGGCCGGAGCCGCGCAGCATGGGGCCGGTTACGCCCAGGGCAATGGCCTGCTCCGCCGACAGGTAGCCCACTTCTTGCAGACGACTTTTCCAGATGGGGTTGTTGGTGATCATACCCTCAAATTCGTTGATGCCGTCCGGGTAAAACCCTGTCAGGAAATGGCGCACAGCGTCCTGAAACGCGCCGGGCAGGGGCCAGCGCAGGCCGCCCACGCAAAAATAACTGGTGGTCATGCGCGCCCCGCAAACCATTTCAAAAATATCCAGAATTTTTTCCCGCCAGTTGAAGGCGTACATCAGCAAGGCGTGAATGGTGCCGCTCACGTCCATGGCGTGCGTACCCAGCCACACCAAATGGCTGGCAATGCGCTGAAGTTCGACGAGCAGGATGCGGGCGTATTGGGCTTGCTGCGGCACGTCAACGTCCAGCAGCCTTTCGACGGTCATGACGTAGCCCAGGTTGTTGCTCATCGGGGCAAGGTAGTCCAGGCGGTCGCAATAGGGGATAAATTGTTCGTAACGCCGGTTTTCGCCAATTTTTTCAAAGCCGGAGTGGAGGTAGCCGAGTTCCGGCTGAATTTTGACCACGCGCTCGCCATCAAGTTCCACGGCCAGGCGCAGCACGCCATGCGTGGCCGGGTGTTGCGGCCCCATATTGATAATCAAATGGCCTTCTTCATCCATTTCTTCAGCCAGCTCGCTGTGGAACGACGGCCCGGCCATAATTTGCTTGCCCAAATGCGCAAAGCGGGGGTTGTCTTTATCAAAGCTGAAGTTCACCGGCTCGCCGCCGAGGGGATAATCTTTTCTGAGGGGGTGGCCCACCCAGTTGCGGGGCATCATAATGCGATGCAGCCAGGGATGGCCGGCAAATTCAATGCCCATCAGGTCGTAGGTTTCGCGCTCCAGCCAGTTGGCGGTGGGCCATACGCCGGTCACAGAATCGATTTTCGGCAGAGCGCCGTTGCCGGCTTGCGGGCCGGCGATGGGCACGTTCAGGCGGATGCGCCGGTTTTTGGGGATGGAGAACAGTTCATATTGGGCGGCAAATCGGGGCGAAAGGCCCAGCCGATGGCGGTCCATGCCGTATACATCCAGCAGCAGATTATACTGCAAATCCGGGTCATCGCGCAGAAAGCGGGCCGTTTCCAGCAAAGAATCCGCCTTGAGCGTGACGGTTGTTTCGCCTTTAAATGATTCCACACCCAAAACAGCATCTGGAAACCGGGTTTTTAGTTTTTCGGTAGTTATATTTGTCATTGATTTACCTGCGCCAAAACGCTGTCGATACGATTTTGCGGCTTCAAGCAGCATTGTTTTCAGGCTGAATAATTATCCTTGTCGCACCCCAAGGCCGAACTTTTGCACCTTGTCTTGCAGACGGGTAAGGGCGTAAAACAGGGCTTCGGGCCGGGGGGGGCAGCCCGGCACATAAACGTCAACGGGGATGATTTTATCGACGCCCTGTATAATGGCGTAATTGTTAAACGGGCCGCCGCACGAAGCGCAATCTCCCATAGCGATGACCCATTTCGGCTCCAGCATTTGCTCATGCAGCCGTTTGATGACGGGGGCCATTTTGTTGCTGACCCGGCCGGAGATGATAATCAAATCTGCCTGGCGGGGGCTGGCCCGAAAGACCTCTGCCCCGAAGCGGGCAATATCAAACCGGGACATGCCGGCGGTGATTTGTTCAATGGCGCAGCAGGCCAGGCCAAAGAGCAGCGGGTGCAGAGAGTATTTTCTGCCCCAGCCCACCAATTCAGACAAATTGGTCATTACAAAACCCGGCGCGCCATCTTTTTCATGAGGGGCCGGGGTAATTTTCGGCATGGCGGCGGTCGGCTCTAATTCCATTCCAACGCTCCTTTTTTCCAGATATAGATATACCCTGTCAGCAAAATGGCAATGAAAACGCCCATTTCAAGCAAGCCAAACACCTTTAATTGCCTGAAAATAACCGCCCACGGATAGAGAAAGACCACTTCAATATCGAACATCATGAACAGCATAGCTACCATATAATAATGAACCGGCACCTGGCGGCGGGCATCTCCGTAGGGGAGCTTGCCGGATTCGTAGGTATCGGATTTGACTTTGGTGGGGTTTCTGGGGCCCAGATAAAACGGCACCACCAGGGCAATGACAGCAAAAGCAGCCGCAACGAGAATCAAAATCAGTATGGGCAAATAATCAACCGGCATCGTTTGTTTTTCCTTTTCCTGCGTGTTGCCTGTTTTTACAGGCTACAACCCGGACTCTTCTTCAATAGTTGTTCATTCTATCACAACCAAAAAGTCGTGTCAATATTCGCTGATTTCTCAACACGGCTGTCAGATTTGCGGAAACAGCTTTTGCCCTCCACGGGGCGGCCTGTATTGTATTTTATATTTTTATGCGCGTTTGGGCAATCGAATAAGCGTCCAAAGGATGCCCGCGAAAAAATGGCTTGCCCGTGACGTGGGCAAACCATATGATGATTGCAGGGCTGACGCGGTTGCGGCATTTTATCCCCCTCAGTCCCTGATGAGGAAACCGCTTCGCGCCCTCAAGCGGGGGAAGTTAGCCTTCCCCCGCTGTCGGGAAAGGTTGGGAGGGGGTAGCACACCGTGATTTACCGCAACTGCGTAAATCCCGAATTGTTTTTACAAGACTGTCTCACCTTACGCAGTTGGGAATTTGACGAATTCAAAATACTGGCAATTGTGGTATTGCCCCCACCCCCTACCCCCTCCCCCAAATTTGGGGGAGGGGAACAAAAAGGGGTGCGCGAGGGGGATGGGGAATATCCGCAATTTCAGACTTTTTGCCTCAATTTGAATATCTCCAGTTTTGTC
>JAJRUC010000034.1 GCA_024278015.1 Chloroflexota bacterium | reverse complement strand
TCCCCTTCCTGCCTTCTCCCTGTCAGGGAGAGGGTAAAACTCCCCTCTCAAAGAGGAAGAAAGGGGAAGAAAACGGCAGACGCGCCATGTCGCCGCTAAAGAGAGCAAGCTATCATGCTAAACATTGAAGCTATTCGCCAGGATTTTCCAATTTTGCAGCAAAAAACCAACGGCAAACCGCTGGTTTTTCTGGACAGCGCGGCCAGTTCGCAAAAGCCGCTGGCCGTCATTAAAGCGGTAGACACCTACTATCGGGAATATCACGCCAATGTTCACCGGGGCATTTACGACCTCAGCGAAAAAGCGTCTGCGGCTTATGAGCAGGCCCGCAAAAAAATAGCCCGGTTCATCAATGCCAAAAGCTGGCGAGAGCTGATTTACACCCGCAACGCCACCGAGAGCCTGAATTTGGTGGCTTACACCTGGGGTATGCAGCATGTCGGCCCCGGCGATACCATCCTTGTGTCTGATATGGAGCATCACGCCAATCTCATCCCCTGGCAGCAGCTTGCCAAACGCACCGGGGCCGCGCTCAAATACATCCCCACCACCACCGAGGGCCTGATAGACCAGCCGGCATACGCCCAACTGCTTGATTCTACCGTAAAACTGGTGGCCTTTACCTTGATGAGCAACGTGCTGGGAACCATTACCCCCGCCAAAGCGATGATTGCCCAGGCCCACGCTGTGGGCGCGGTGGCAGTGGTTGACGGAGCGCAATCTGTGCCGCACCTGCCCACCGATGTGCAAGACCTGGATTGCGATTTTCTGGCCTTCTCCGGCCATAAAATGCTCGGCCCGACGGGCATCGGCGCGTTGTGGGGCAAAAAACCGCTTTTGGCCGATATGGAACCCTTCCTGACCGGCGGCGATATGATAAAGCAGGTAGGCTACGACCGATGCGAATGGAACGCCCTGCCCTGGAAATTCGAGGCCGGAACCCCGGCCATTGCCCAGGCCATCGGCTTTGGCTACGCCGTCGATTACCTGACCGCGTTGGGCATGGATAACGTGCGGCAACACGAAAAAGACATGGTAGCCTACGCCCTGGAGCATCTGGGCCGGGTAGAAGGCTTGCGCATTTTCGGCCCGCAAGACCCCGAAATTCGGGGCGGGGCGGTGTCGTTTACCTTTGGCGATATTCATCCGCACGATTTAGCCAGTATGCTCAACTATCACAACATCGCCATCCGGGCCGGGCATCATTGCGCCCAGCCCTTGCACGACAAACACGGCCTTGCGGCCACGGCCCGGGCCAGTTTTTACATTTACAACACCCTGCAAGAAATTGATTGTCTGATTGAAGCGTTGGAAGACGCCAGAAAGACCTTTGAACTTTAATTAAGGAGTACGAAACCCGGCCTCATGGACGACCTTTACCGAGAAAATATTCTGGACCATTACCGCCATCCCCGCTACAAAGGTGAACTGGAACCGCACACCCACAGCCATCGGGAACACAACCCGGTGTGCGGCGACGAAATTCAGATAGACCTGTACGTCAACGGCGCTGACGTGGTGGAAAAGGCCGCGTTTTCCGGCCACGGCTGCGCCATCAGCCAGGCCGGCGCTTCAATGTTGATGGAGCGCATTCAGGGCATGCCCCTGGCCGAGGTGAAAGCGCTTGGCAAAGAGGATATTCTGGAAGATTTGGGCATCCCCATCGGCCCGGTGCGGCTAAAATGCGCCTTGCTCTCTTTGAAGGTGCTGAAAGCCGGCATTTACGGCCTTGATAACATCGAAGCGCTTGACGAAGATGATGAAGACTGGTAGCCGAATAGCGTATCTTAAATCAAACGAAGGAGAAAATGAATGACTGAAGAAGTTCAATTTACCGAAGAAACCATCCGCGAGGCCCTGCGCAGCGTGCTGGACCCGGAACTTCATCTGGATGTGATTGCTTTGGGGCTTATCAAAAGCGTCGATGTTGCAACCCGGCCCGTCGATTTGAAAATGCTGCTGACCACGCCCTTTTGCCCCTACGGCCCCTGGATGGTTCAGCAGGTGAAGGAAGCGGCTGAGAAAGCCGCCGGCACCGAAGTGAAAGTGGAAGTTGTGGCCGAGCAGTGGAATCCGGAAATGATGGAAGACCCAACCTTGTTGGGATTTTTCTAAAGACGTAATTAACCTGAATTCGGAGTTTCAAGATTTTGGGTTTGCTCCCCCCTCAGTCCCCCCTCAAGCGGGGGGAAATATCCCCTCCCCCTGACAGGGGGAGGGTTGGGGAGGGGGTTAAAAAGGCACTGAGAAAAACTCCGAATTCAGATTAATTAATTTTTCTGTCAGGTTTCCGGTAGCGAGTGAGATTACAGGATGCAAGGCGCGCTATAAAATAAATTCAGGACTTACGCAGTTGCAACATTTTACCCCCCTTAATCCCCTCCCCCTGACAGGGGGAGGGTTGGGGAGGGGGTAAAACACCGTGATTTACCGCAACTGCGTAAGTCCTGAAATTGAAAAAAGGTAAAGTGAATATGCGTGTGTTACCCGCCGTGGCAATTTGTTGTACCTGTTCCAGGCGAGCACGATAGCATCGTTTCGGCAATGAAGTGAGAAACATGCTATGGTGGTCGCTTTTACGGCTTTCACATAGATGGGTCTCACACAAAGCATCAAATCGAATAAACAGATTCAATTGACGGCCCATCCTGATATGGGTCGTTGGCGTTTAAATTGACTTCGGTTCGATGCTTCAGGCTTTTTGGGTATTCTCCCCCTTTAATCCCTCCTCTTTGCGGGGGTGGGGAGGGGGTAAATAACATAATTTCAATAAATTTCGAACTCGAATTACCAAAATCAAGGAGAAAAAAATGACAACTGTAAGAATCCCCAGTCCGTTGCGGCGTTACACCAATGGTCAGGCCAAAGTAACTGTGCCCGCCGGCGATATTTCCACCCTCATCGACAATCTGGAGGCGGCCTATCCCGGCCTGAAAGGCCGCCTCTGCGATGAAAGCGGGCAAATCAAGCGCTTTATCAATATTTTTGTGAACGAAAACGAAATCAGAACCCTGCAAGGCGAAGCCAGCGCCGTGACCGACGCTGACGAAGTGTCTATTGTGCCGGCTATGGCCGGCGGGCATTAAGCGGAGGAATACACATGACTTACTTAACCGGAGCGGAATTATTGCAGCGAGTGAAGCGGTCCGTCGCAGAAATAGACGTTTATCAGTTGAAAGAAGCCCTTGAACGTTCCCAAAAACCTTTGCTCATCGACATTCGGGAACTGGACGAGTGGGCGCAGGGCAAAGTAAAGGGCGCCTTCCACTTGCCCCGGGGCTTGCTGGAGTTTCAAATAGAAAATCTGGTGGTGAACCGGGATGCGCCTGTTGCCTTGATGTGCGCCGGCGGGGTGCGTACCGTGTTGGCCGCCCGCAGTCTGGCCGAAATGGGCTACACCAACGTGGCTTCTGTGGCGGGCGGCTTTGGGGCGTGGAAGAACGCCGGCTTCCCCTTCGAGACCCCCCGCCTGCTCACCGATGAACAGCGCGCCCGCTATTCTCGCCACACCATTATGCCGGAAGTGGGTGAGGACGGCCAGCTAAAATTGCTCGATGCCAAAGTATTGTTGATTGGGGTTGGAGGGTTGGGCAGCCCCGCCGCCATCTATCTGGCCGCCGCCGGCGTGGGCACCATCGGCCTGGTTGATTTTGACGTGGTTGACGCCAGCAATCTCCAGCGACAGATTATCCACCGCCTGAGTTCCATTGACCGCCCCAAAGTCGAATCAGCCCGCGACACCATTGCCCAGTTAAATCCCGATGTGAAGGTGGTTGGGCATCGCGCCCAAATCACCAGTCAAAATGCGTTCGAGATTATCGGCCGGTACGACCTGGTCTTGAACGGCTCCGATAATTTCCCCACCCGCTATCTGGTCAACGATGCCTGCGCCTTGCTGGGCAAACCCCTCATCGATGCCAGCGTCTTTCGGTTTGACGGCCAGGTGACGGTGTACGATACGGCTCGCGGCGGCCCGTGTTATCGCTGCCAGTACCCGGACCCGCCCCCCCCCGGCGAAGTCCCCGGTTGCGCCGAAGGGGGCGTGCTGGGCGTACTGCCCGGCATCATCGGCAGTTTGCAGACGGTAGAGGCCATCAAACTCATTCTGGAAGTCGGGACGCCGCTGGTGGGCCGGTCTGTGCAGTATGATGCCCTGGAAGGGGAATTCAGGGAATTTCGCATCCGCAAAAATCCGGATTGCCCGGTGTGCGGCCAAAATCCCACCGTCACTGAATTAATTGACTATCAGGAATTTTGCGGCGTTCCGCACCGGCAGGCGGTGTAGGCCGTCTGTCAATTAATATCACACCGAGCGTCAGCGAAGGCGTCTCCGCTTTTTGTGCCGGGGCTTGCTTCGGCAAAATGCGCCGCGCAATGACATACTCACCCATTTACGGATAGACCATTAATGCAGAAAAGGACAGGCTATGATGACCCAATCCCTTGAACGCAATCGCCTCGAAAGAAGCGCCGCAAAAAAATCGCCGTGGCCGGTGCAATTGAAGGCCAATACCCTGCTGGGCCGCATCGGCAACACCCCGCTTTTGCCCGTGCATCGCATTTTGGCTGAAGAAGGTATTTCGCCGGACGTGGTGATGTTTGCCAAAGCGGAATGGTTTAATCCGGGCGGCTCAATCAAGGACCGGCCCGCGCTTTCGATGATTGAAGACGCCGAAGCGCGTGGCGCGTTGCTGCCGGGCCACATCATCATCGAGGCCACTTCCGGCAATACGGGCATTGGCCTGGCCATGATTGGCGTGGCCAAGGGGTATCGGGTGAAGCTGGTGATGCCCCAAAATGTCAGCCCGGAACGCAAGCAGATTTTGCAGGCTTACGGGGCAGACCTGCACCTGACCGACGCGCTGGAAGGGATTGACGGGGCGATAGTGGAAGCCAATCGGCTGGTGGCCGCCCAACCGGAGGTGTACTTCCGGCCGGATCAGTACAACAATCCGGCCAACTGGCAGGCTCATTATCGCACTACCGGCGTAGAAATCCAGGAGCAGACCGGCGGCTGGGTTTCGCATTTTGTGGCCGGCATCGGCACGGGTGGCACGCTGATGGGCGTCGGGCGTCGATTGCGGGCCTTTAACCCGGCCGTCCACATTACCGAAGTGGAACCCGCCGACGAAATCGGCATTATTCAGGGCTTGAAGCACATGGAGAGTTCTATTATGCCCGGCATTTACGACCCCGCGTTTGCCGACGCAAAAACGTCGGTGCAACCGGAAGCCGCCCACAAGATGGCAAGGCGGTTGGCTCGCACCGAAGGGTTGTTTGTGGGGATTTCTGCCGGGGCGGCGGTGTGGGCCGCCTTGCAACTGGCAAAAACGCTTGAGTCCGGCGTGATTGTGGTTGTTTGTCCGGATGGCGGCGAGAAATACTTGAGTTTGGGGTAGTGGCTCAATCGTCAGTGATGGAGGCTGTCATTGCGAGCCGAAGGCGAAGCAATCCCCACCATTGGGGCACAGAGATTGCTTGCCCCGTTGGGACACAGGTCGGGCTACGCCCTCGCAATGACATATCACTTACTTCTTGCCACTACTGAGTTTGGGAGGATAATTGCTACGATAAATTCTGGCGTATGGGGCGGCTCGCGAGCCGCCCCATACGCTATTGCGTTACATCACGTTTTTGATGCTCAGCCAATCTCCCTTTTCCGCATTGGCTTTGTTCAGCGCATCGAGAGACCCCAGCACCACTA
>JAJRUC010000033.1 GCA_024278015.1 Chloroflexota bacterium | reverse complement strand
TCATCCCCAACGACGAACCGGGTACACCACCCCGTTTTGGGTAAACACCATGCTTGTTGTTGTTTTTGCCACCCTGACCCTGGCCCGGTTGGGCAGCGTGGCCGCCTGGGGGATGGGGTTGGGCGTTACCGGCCTGCTGCTGTGGGTGTCTATGCTGGCCGAATACCACATTGCCGCCGGTTCCGGTTTACAGGCTGCCCGGTTCGGCTCGCAGGTTATTAGCTATGCTCTGCTGCCGGCATACGCCATCCTCATTTACCAAACAGATATGGGGACAACCGCGCGACTGATAGCCTGGGGACTGGTGGCTATCCTGCCGGCAAGCTCAATCATTCGATTATATGCCCCGGCGGAAAAATCAATTTGGCTTTACGCCGGTCTGGCAGCGGCGGGCGTGGTGCAAACGGCATGGGCCATAATGTATTGGCCCTTAAATGCCGTTGGGTTAGCGCTGATATTGTTGCTGGTGCTGTACAGCCTTAACGGGGTCATTACCGCCCACTTGCAAAACACCCTCTCGAAGCGGGTTGTGACCGAATACGCCGTTGTGGCGGTGGCCGGCATGGTTTTGGGCGGTTGGCTGGGGCGCTTGTAGCGGCGCAATTCGACACAGGTCAAAAAAAAAGATCCTTTTCCAAGGCTCTTTTTTTGATTGTTCCGGTCACTTTAGCGCTTTAGTGTCTATCCGTAAAATACTTGTGGCACTCATTGTCAAACAACAAGCCGATGAAGTTGTAGTTGCTCCCCCCTTAATCCCTGATGAAGAAACCGCTTCGCGCCCTCACAGAGGGGGTAAAAAGCGCGAATCCGGTTGTTTTCAACCTCAACTGGCCTGACCATCACCCGGCGTAATTAATTTACGGATAGACACTTAGTGCAAAATCTGGCTCAGGAACAGCTTGGTGCGCTCGTGTTTGGGGTTGTCGAAGAAGACATCGGGGGTTGCTTCTTCCACAATACCGCCTTCGTTCATAAAAATAATGCGGTCGGCGGCGTTTCTGGCGAAGCCCATTTCGTGCGTAACCACCACCATCGTCATGCCCTCTTCTGCCAATTGCATCATCACATCCAGCACCTCTTTAATCATTTCCGGGTCAAGGGCGCTGGTCGGCTCATCGAACAGCATAATTTTGGGATTCATCGCCAGGGCGCGGGCAATGGCTACCCGCTGTTGTTGCCCCCCGGAAAGCTGGCCGGGGTACACATCGGCCTTCTCCGGGATGCCCACCCGGTCAAGCTGTTGACGGGCCACTCTATCGGCCTCTTGTTTAGAGCGGCCACGCACCACGGTTTGGGCAATGACAACATTCTCAAGCGCGGTCAGGTGCGGAAACAGGTTGAATTGCTGAAAGACCATGCCTACTTCGCGCCGAATGGCGTTAATATCTTTGCCTTTGTGGCTCAACACCTTGCCGTCAACCACAATTTGTCCGGCTGTCGGCGTTTCAAGATGATTGATGCAACGCAGCATGGTCGATTTGCCGGAGCCGCTGGGGCCAATGACCACCACCACCTCACTGGGCATCACTTCCAGACTGATATTGTTCACCGCCTTTACATGTCCAAAATGTTTGTCAACGTTTTTCAGGATAATGATGGGTTGGCTTTTGTCAGTCATTGGTACTCAACCTCCGTTCCATTGATTTGACTCCAATGGACAGCAATACGGTCATCACCAGGTACATAAAGGCGAGCAGCGTATATGTTTTTAGATACTGGAACGAACTGGCGGCGTACAGTTTGCTGAGTTGGGTCATATCGCGCACGCCCAGCACGGAAATTAGCGACGATTCCTTGAGCATGGCGATAAAGTCGTTGCCCAACGGAGGTAAAACCCGCCGGACAGCTTGCGGCAAGATAATGTAACGCATAGCCTGCACATACGACATTCCCAACGAGCGCGCGGCTTCCATTTGCCCCCGCCCGATGGACTCAATGCCCGCCCGGAAGATTTCCGCTTCAAACGCGCCATAACTGATGGCCAAAGCAATGGTGCCGCGCACGGAAAAATCCACTTGTCGCACCGATAATACCGCCAGCACGTTCTCCGGCCCCAAAAGATTAATCTGCGCCAGCCAATCTCCCAGGACATTGATGCCATTGATGGCCGGTGGAGTCACCACAAAGGCCACATATAAAATATTCACCAAAATGGGAATACCGCGCATAATATTAACATATATCGTAGCTACATTATAAAGAACCGGGTTTTTGGACACGCGCCCAAGTCCGGTCATTAAGCCGATGGTGACGGCCAGAGCGTATCCGGTCAGGGTGACCCGGATAGTCATGGCAACCCCGTCTTTCAGAAAGATAAAGATATCGCTATAGGTTTCATCAACAAAAAATGAATACGCGAGGAATAGCGCCCCCAACAAAATTATAAAAAACCACCACGGAAGTCCTGACAGTGTATCGATAAACGTTCCCCGGCGGTTGCGAGATGGTGTATCTGTAGATGCCATAGTTTTTTCACCCAGGTTGGCGTAGCTGTTGCGTGAACTGGTTAAAAAGCTGTTCAGTTCCCTATCTTTGCCACAAATTTACACAAATTCCGCCAACATTCGCTAATTTGTGTAAATTTGTGTAAATTTGTGACAAAAACCATATTGGAACATGGTTCATTGGGCTAACAACAAAAATGGGTGCAGAGGTTTCCCCCTGCACCCGGATGTCTGTTTTGTTTACTGAATGTCGTCGTAAGTGAGTATGAATTTATCGGAGAAGTATTTATCGGCCAGGGCAGCCATTGTGCCGTTGGCTTCCAGTTCGGCCAGGGCGGCGTTTATCGGCTCAACCAGGTCGCTGCCCGCCGGGAAGATGAAGCCCAACTGGTCGCTGGAGAGCGAGCCGCCCACCAGTTCCAGTTTATCGGCATTAACGCCCACGTAGCCTTGCCCGGCGGTTTCGTCCATCAGCACCATATCCACATCGCCGGCCAGCAAAGCCTGCACGGCCAGCCCAAATTCGTTGAAGGAAACCACTCGTTCTTCGCCCACCAGGTCAGCGGCGGTCAGGTAGTTGGTGGTGCCCACTTGCGAGCCTACCAGCAAGTCGCCATCGGCTTTAAATTCATCGGCGGTGGCAAAGCGGTCTTCGCCTTTGCGCACCAGCATCCGTTGTTCAATGCTAATGTAGCCGTTAGAGAAGTCTACCACTTTGGCCCGGTCTTCGGTGATGGTGATGCCGTCGGCGGCCATGTCAAATTGACCGGCAGCCACAGCGGCAATCATGCCGTCCCAGGCCGCTTCCACATAAACCGGCTTGCAGTTCAGCAACTCGCACATAGCGTCGATGGCTTCGTAGTCCCAGCCGCCCGGTTCGCCGGTTGACAGCGAAATGTAGTTGAAGGGCAAGTAGGCGTTTTCAACAGCAATGGTAATTTCCTTGCCGCCCAAATCAGGCAGGGCAGATGATGTATCTTCGGCATACGCGCCTTCACCGATGTCGTCGTAAGTGAGTATGAATTTATCGGAGAAGTATTTACCGGCCAGGGCAGCCATTGTGCCGTTGGCTTCCAGTTCGGTCAGAGCGGCGTTTATCGGCTCAACCAGGTCGCTGCCTGCCGGGAAGATGAAGCCCAACTGGTCGCTGGAGAGTGATTCGCCCACCAGTTCCAGTTTATCGGCATTAACGCCCACGTAGCCTTGCCCGGCGGTTTCGTCCATCAGCACCATATCCACATCGCCGGCCAGCAAAGCCTGCACCGCCAGCCCAAAATCATTGAAGGACGAAATCCGCGCGTCGCCCACCAGGTCAACGGCGGTCAGGTAGTTGGTGGTACCCACTTGCGTGCCCACCAGCAAATCGCCATTGGCTTTGAATTCATCGGCGGTGGCAAAGCGGTCTTCGCCTTTGCGCACCAGCATCCGTTGTTCGATATTGATGTAGCCGTTAGAGAAGTCTACCACTTTGGCCCGGTCTTCGGTGATGGTGATGCCGTCGGCGGCCATATCAAACTGGCCGTTGGATACGGCGGCAATCATGCCGTCCCAGGCCGCTTCCACATAGACCGGCTTGCAGTTCAGCAACTCGCATATCGCGCCGATGGCTTCGTAGTCCCAGCCGCCCGGTTCGCCGGTTGACAGCGAAATGTAGTTGAAGGGCAAGTAGGCGTTTTCGATGGCTACCGTCACTTCCCGGCCCCCCAGGTCAGGCAACGCGGCTGCCGCTTCGGGTTCGGGCCAGATACGCACAAACTTGCCGTCCTGTATTTGCACAACGCTAATCTGCGGGTCCGCACAGTCGCCGTTCTCATCACAGCTAATCGTCCCCGTTATCCCGTCCAGACCACTGGTGGCGTACAACGCATCCCGCAATGCCTGACGCGGAATGTATAATGTCCCGTCGCTGTCTTCCACCGCCACCTTCTCCACCGCGTCCAAAATCATGTTCGTGGCATCATACGCATGCGCGTGGAACGGCGCCGTCGGGTCTGTCCCGTAATCCTTCTTGTATTCGGCCAGGAAAGTCTGGTACAAATCGTTGCCGAAACTTAAATCCGGCCCCGTAAAGTACATCCCTTCCCCCGCACTGCCCGCCGCATCAACAAAGTCCGGCGATTGCATCCCGTCCGCACCCATCAAAATCGTGTTCTCCAGACCGCTCACCTCCGCGCTCTGGGCCGTGATAAACCCGCCCTCCGAGATGAATATCGGGTAGTATAACAAATCCGGGCTGCCGGTGGCAATGCTGGTCAACAACGGCCGCATATCCGTGTCGCCCACGTTCACTGCTTCCTGAGCCGTTATCGTTCCCCCCAATTGCTTGAAGTTGTCTGCAAATACCGCCTGCAACTGCTCCGCATACGGACTGCCGTCATGTATCGTGGCCGCGCTCCGCGCCCCCAACACGTTGTACGCAAACTCCGCCGCTATCTTCCCCTGGATGCTGTCGTTGTGCGCTGTCCGCAGGAACGAAGCCGAATGCAGGGCCGGATCCGTCAAACTCGGCGCCGTGCAACTCGGCGATATCATCGTCAGACCCGCCCCGTCGTATATCGGCGCCGCCGGTGTACAACTGCTGGAACAGTTGTGCCCCACCACCGCCACTACATCTTCATTCGAGGAAATCTTGGTGGCGGCCGTCTGGCCCCCTTCCGGACTGCAACCCCCGTCTTCCGCCTGCAATTACAGCGGATGCCCCAGCACCTCGCCCCGGAACTTCAAGGCTATCTCCGCCCCGTATTGCGTGTCCAGGCCCAACGGCGCATTCGGCCCGCTCACTACCAGCGCCGAAGCTATCAATATCGGATCCCCGTCCGCTACTTCCACACAGCCCAACGAGTCGTCACATTTGTAGCCCGCCACCTGGGCCGGCTCTACCGGCGCAGTCGTCGGCGCCGCTGCTGCCGGCGCTTCCGTGGCCGCCGCTGCCGGCGCTTCCGTGGCCGCCGGTTTCGCCCCGCCACACGCTGTCGCTGCCAGGGCTAACAGCAACAAACCTATTAATAACCATATTCGTTTCTGCATTTTCTCTCCTCCTCAATTACCTGAGTTTTTAAATGGTCTTAAACAAGAAACAAATCAAGATGAAACGGTTACAGGTTGCGCATCACCCCCTTTCAAAAGGCAATTATTTAAAAGGGCACGAACAAAAATTGAGTTATGTAAAATCATTGTAACTATATAGCCATCGGTTTTGTATTGAACCCGGATGTGTATTTCATGGTACGAGTGCAATTTCTACCCTCCCCCTGCCCCCTGATGAAGAAACCGCTTCGCGTCCCTTGCAGGGAGGAGGGAAGGAACGCTATCCCCCTCTCAGGGGGGTGGTTGGGGAAGGGATAATAAAACCTGTATAGTTACAAACCATTTTCCCGAAATCACTGAGCCTCGTAAACAGGAATATGAACTTAAAGCCGTATTAATCCATCTTCGGAGATGCAAAGTATAACATTATTGTCAGTCAGTGTCAATTTGAGAAATATCCGGTCAAGGTGACAAGGCCGATTTTAAGCCGGCAAGGACGGCCAATGACCCGTTTCTGCCTCAATACGCCCCCATCACTCCCCAAAAGTAAACTCATTAATTTACCTTACGCGGTTGGGAATTTAACAAAACTGGAGATGTTCAAATTGAGACAAAAAGTCTGAAATTGCGGATATTCCCCATCCCCCCTGTATCCGTTGTTTGGGTGCTTCCCCGTGGGCAGGGGGGAGTGAGTAAGAGCGAGGGAGCTTCGCTCCCCTCGCGCACCCCCTTTCCCTATTTTTGGGGGAGGGGGGAAAGTTACAAAATATGAATATATCAGGACTTACGCAGTTGCAACATTTTACCCCCCTCAGTCCCTGATGAAGAAACCGCTTCGCGCCCTCAAGCGGGGGGAATTAGCTCCTCCCCCGACATCGGGGGACGCGAAGCGGGGAGGGGGTAAAACACCGTGATTTAC
>JAJRUC010000032.1 GCA_024278015.1 Chloroflexota bacterium | reverse complement strand
GCGCCGGTTTTTGTAGGGGCGACTCTTGTGGTCGCCCAAATTCGGGCTGAAACACAGGGCAACCACAAGGGTTGTCCCTACCCCGAACCAACATATATCAGTGAAAAACCATGTTCGTTTGTGACGCAGTTGAGTATATATACCCCAGCCCGAAGATCAGGGCAAAAATATACCATTGAATGGCGTAACCCAGATGCGGGCCTTCTGATAAATCGAAGTGCGGGGTGAACCGCATCAGGGCAGCCGGGTTCGATTGGCCGGCCGCCGTGGTTTGCACAATAAAGACCGGCAGCACAGTGTACGGCAGTTGGGGAACGTTAGTTCCTTGTGCTGCTGCCGCAGTTCATTCAGGCGGTCTTCAGCCGCGCGCAGCGATTTGTGCAGGGTGGCGGAGCGGCTTTTGTGTTGCTGCCATTCCTGCCGGTAGGCGGCCTCGCGCCCGATTTCACGCTCCATTCAGTTCGTCGCTTTGGTTTACGCGGGCCTTGCCCCACAAGGCCCAGGTTATGGCATCAGGCAGGGCGCTTTTGCCCGCGCCGTTTTCGCCGCTAAGGCAGGCCGGGTGAATGCCGGTCAGGTCCAGCGTTTCGGGTTGGCGGCAGGCCATAAAATTTTTCAACGTCAGCTTTACGGGTATCATGGCAAGCCTTTCGTTAGATGGTCTGTGACAGTCGCTATGTTATATTATAAAAGGGAAACGGCGAATCGGAAACTTTGACGGCGCGGAGGCACAGCCGTCAAGCCGGTGATATATTACGGCACACCAGTGTGAACAGCGAAACAATCTCTTCTATTCAGGAACGAGAATTGCTTCCGCCTGGTTGGTATCCAGAACATTTCTTACTTTTCCGGCTAAAGTCGTCAGTGAATAGGGTTTGGCTATGAAATTAGTCTCTTCTCCCGGCGCAGCATGGCGCAATATGGGGCTATCCACATACCCGGAACTAAACAAGATTTTGATTTTTGGGAAAAGGCGTTTCAGTTCTCTGGAGAGTTCCTCGCCGTTCATCTCCGGCATAACCATATCAGTAATCAGCAAATCGAACTGTAGTTTGTTGTTTGTAGCCAACGCCAATGCCTGCATCCCGTTACATGCCTCGTAAACCTGGTATCCGCGAAGACGCAACTCATTCACCGATATTGTTCTGACTGCATCATCATCTTCAGCAAACAAGATGGCCTCATGGCCGCCCGGTACTTCTTCTTTTCCGGGTTTTCCTTTTTCTCCCAGCTCTGCTTCTCGTCTCAAGGCCGGCCAGTAAATTCTGAAGGTCGTTCCCTTGCCAAGCGTGCTGTCAACGGAAATACTGCCCTGGTTTTGTTTTACAATGCCGTAAACGGTAGAAAGCCCCAGACCGGTGCCTTGACCAACCTCTTTAGTGGTAAAGAACGGTTCAAAGATTCTGCGTAAGGTTGTCTCATCCATGCCGGCACCGTTATCCCTGATAGAAATCAGGATGTGAGTCCCAACATTGCTGCCAATATGCGTTGAAGTATATTCTTCGTCCAAAACAACTTCTTGCGTTTCAACGATTATTTTTTTCTCGGAAGCGCGGTCTGTTTTTTGATTGATGGCATCCCGCGCATTGACAACAAGATTAATGATAACCTGTTCCATCTGGGCCGGGTCGGCTTTTATAGAGGCAACCTCATCGTGTAAAACCATCTTTATTTGAATATCCTCCCCTATTATTCGACGCAGCATCTTGTATAAATCGAAAATGACGTTGTTGACATCCAATATCTGTGGTTGGATTATTTGTTTGCGGCTGAAGGCTAATAATTGACGCACCAGGTTTGCCGCTTTCTGCCCGCTTTTCAACACCTGTTTTATATTGTTGACGATATGCTTGTCTTTTTCGGCATCCAAACGCATCAAGGTCAACTCCGCATAACCGTTTATAGCCGTCAGAATATTGTTAAAATCGTGGGCTATGCCGCCGGCCAACTGGCCGATGCCTTCCAACTTTTGTGATTGCCGCAATTGTTCTTCCAAATACTTTAAATTGGTAACATCCACAATGATTGCTCTGGCGCCCACCACCTTGTCTTGGGCGATAATCGGATCACCATAAGCGATAATGGGAAACGTACTCCCATCTTTCCTGATAGCCGTATATTCCACACCTTCTAATTGCTCGCCGGCCAGTAGTTTGGTTAGATTTTTGCCGGCCCTTACCCCGTCTGCGGGGGTTACAAACTGTAAAATATTCAAGTTGCGGTCAAGGTCTTGCGGGCTATAGCCAAAAATATCAAAAGCGTGGCGATTGGCAAAGAGGATGTTCCCTTGCCGGTCTGTCTCGCAAATAGTTTGCGGCAACAACTCAGCCAATTCCCGGAACCTTTTTTCACTATTTTGCAGCTGTTCTTCCATCTTCTTTCGCTCGGTTATATCAAGAGAATATTCAATCACTTGTTTTATATTTTGATTCTCATCAAAAATCGGGTAGGCGTAAACATCAAAACGTCTGGGTTTACCATTATGGTCATAGTGAATATGTTCAACGTGCGCCGGCTGTTTGGTCTTTTTGATTATTTCAATCGGACAAGGGTGGTTCTTGTCATGGCATGGGGCAGATGCGTGATGAGTAGTCGCATAGCAGGTTATATTTTGCATTTCAACATCCGTGTAATCATAGCATCGCCTGGCAACTTCATTGTAAACGACGAGTGAATAATCGGCGGGGTTTATCACATAGATGGGATGGGTAATGGCTTCAAAAACATCTTTAAGAAATTTCTCTTTCTCCCGCAGCCTCTCTTGCATCTGTTTGCGCTCGGTAACGTCATGCCCAATCGACAATTTGGACACCCGACCATCGGAATGATAGAGCGGGACATTATAAATGTCGAAGGTTGTGCCGTCTGCAGTAGTCTTCTCAAATTTGAGTTTCTCGCCGGCAAACACATGCGCATTATTACAATCCGGGCAAGGATGGTCTATTCCGGCAATGGCTTCATAACAAAATTGCCCCTTTTCTATGGGATTATAGCCTATCTTTTTGAGCCATTGGCTATTTAAAAATTCAAATCTGTAATCCGATGAAACCGTATAGATAAATGAATTGGTATTTTCAAGAATGGTTTTTAATTTTTGTTCGTTTTCCCGCAGGGTTGTCTCAATATGAGCGCGTTCATCAAGGGTATTGCGCATCGGTTTGATGATAATGCGGTATATTGCCGGCGCAATCATCATCGCCAATAGAAGCGGGTCGATAAAGAGCTTCCAACCGTCCGGTATTGAAAAAGCAGTAAACAAGGCCATAATCAAGGCTTCGTAGAAAACTATCACAACCATAAGTTTCAAAAATAATTTCCAAACCCGATGCCTTTTGATTCCGACGGTCATATTAATAACTCTGTCTTTTAATTCCATGATTTACTGTTCCCCACCGATTGCATTTAAAAAACGGGTGGTGGCTCAATGGTCAGTGATGGAGCATATCATTGTGAGCCGAAGGCGAAGCAATCGCTACTCGCCAATGGCGGGGATTGCTTTGGGTTGCGCCCTCGCAATGACACATCACTTATTCTTTTACCAATACCAAAAAACGCGCATCACACCTGTAGGCTACATTATAATCACCAAGCAGGGAATACAATCCCTGCCTGAAAAGTATGTGGTCGTCCACCAGCAAAATCCTCATCACATTCGCTCCGTCGGTTCCATTATAACATTGACGGGCCGCTTTGCCCAGGATTTAGCCGGTTATCCCGCCCGCTGCAAGCAGCTTTTTGCCCGGCGGACGAGCAGGCGCGGTTCTTCGGAACCCAGCCCGAAAGTGACCGCTCCGTAAGTTATCGCCCCCACTGAAACACCGGCAAACACCTGCGCCGCAACGGGCGCTGCCTGCATTTGGGCGGCGACAATCTCTATCGCAACCAGCATTATCGCCCCGCCGGCCAGCGCCTTGAGCAACGGTTTGCCCAGCGGCCTCACCGAAAGGCGGCCCGGCAGCCGGCGCAAAACCGCCATCAGCCAGACCATTTCTACTCCCACTGCCACCGAACTGGCCAGGGCAATGCCCCCATGCGAGGGCAATGACGCTGCGGCAAAAAGATTCAGCAGGGCCACACTGAGTACCATATTCAGCCCCATCGACGCCATGCCGGCCAGCACCGGCGTTTTGGTGTTGTGCAGGGCGTAAAAAGCGCGGGTCAAAATCTCCACCATCGAATGGGCCACCAGGCCCAGGGTATAAAACCACAGCGCCCAAACCGTGGTCTGCGTAGATGCGGCGTCGAAGGCGTTGCGCTCGTAAAGCAGCCGGATAATCGGCCGGCCCAGGGCCAGCAAACCGATGGTGGCCGGAATGGTGATGTACAGTACGCTGCGCAAGGTGGCAATAAACGCGGTCTGCAACTCGTCCCACGCTTCTTTGGCCGCCAACGCCGAAAAGGTGGGGAAGGCCGCCGCCGCCACGGCCTGGGCAATAATGCCCTGCGGCAGCAACATCAGCCGCCGCCCGTAATCAAGCCCGGCCAAACTGCCCTGACTCAACCACGAAGCCAGAAACGTATCCCACCCAAAATTAAGCTGAATGGCCGCCAGCCCCAGCATGCGCGGCCCCATCAGCCGGGCCACCTCTCGCAAGCCGGGGTGATTAAGCGTGAGCAAGGGCGAATATCGCCAGCCGTATCGCCGCAAGCCGGGAATTTGCACCGCCAAATGCCCCACGGCCCCCGCCACCACGCCAATCGCCAGCCCGCGAACTCCCCAGCGCGGCCCCAAAAACCACGCCCCGCCAATAATTGCCAAATTGTACACCACCGGCGACAGGGCCGGCAGCAAAAAATGCTGGTGCGCGTTCAAAATACCCATCAGCAGCCCGCTGACCGCGAAAATGACCGTCGAAATCAGCAGCATACGCATCAATTCGACGGTGAGCGCCGTTTGGGCCGGATTGCTGAAGCCCGGGGCAATGACGGTATCTACCAGCGCCGGCGCAAAAATCGCGGCGACAATACTTGATCCGGCCAAAATAATGATGAGCCAGTTCAACACCAGCGAAACCAGCCGCCACGCCCCGTCGATATCCGGTTTGGCAAGATAGCCGGTAAAGGTGGGGATAAAAGCCGACCCCAACGCCCCGCCGGAAATGACGTAAAACAAAAAATCGGGCAACCGAAACGCGGCCAGATAGGCATCATATTGCCAACTGGTGCCGAACTGACCGGCAATCACCACGTCGCGGGCCAGGCCCAGTGCCCGGCTCAGGGCAAAAAAGACCATCACCAACGTGGCGGCCTGGGCAATGGTTTGCATACTGGCTTGCTTGACTTTTGGCATCAACCGTCCCCTTAAAGGTGTCAGGATTATAAAACGATACGCCCAATCGACAAATTATCGTACCGGCCTGTTTTCTGCTATACTTTTTATGAAGCACAAAAGGAGATTATATGGATTTTGCCGCCTTGCAGTGGGCCAAAAAATGGTCCGCCAATTTAACCCCCTTCCTGAACCTGAAACCGGATGAACTGGACAAACTATCCCGGCTGCTTGCAGAGCTGTCCAGATTGCAAGCCCAAAACACCCCGCCCACCAAGGCCCAGTTGCAAATAATTTTGCAACATTTGCACACCAAACAGCTTGACCTGCTTGAGGCAGTAAAAGGGGGGTTGATGGTGCATTTTAGCGGCGGCGGCTTTGAGTATGAACGGTTTTTAATTAGAGAAGACGGCCGTATCCCCAATCACAAATACGAAGGAAAACGAACCGTATGATTATTGAACGCCTGCCCGTTGGCCCCTTGCAGGCCAATTGTTACCTCCTCGGTTGCGAAGAGACAAAAACCGGCGTCATCATCGACCCCGGCGACGAAGGCGACCGCATTTTACGCGCCGTCGCCCGCCTGGGGTTAAGCATCTCTCACGTGTTGCTGACGCACGCCCATTTCGACCATATTGCGGCCATTAACGATGTTCTGCCCCCAACCGGGGCGATACTGGCTATGCACCCCGCCGATGCGCCGCTGCTGCAAGCCGGGGGCGGGGCCGCCTTTTTTGGCCTGCCCGCAGCCGAATACCCGGCCCCCACTTTGCTGCTGGCCCCCGACGACATCATTGCCGTGGGCCGCCACGCCCTGCAAGTGTTGTTCACGCCGGGCCATTCGCCGGGGCACGTAAGCTTTTTTGCGCCGCAAGCCGGGGCGCTGTTTGATGGGGATGTGTTGTTTGCCGGCAGCATCGGCCGCAGCGACCTGCCCGGCGGCAACCCCGAAACGCTGCTGGACAGCATCGCCCGGCAATTGATGACCCTGCCCGACGACACCACCGTTTACCCCGGCCACGGGCCG
>JAJRUC010000001.1 GCA_024278015.1 Chloroflexota bacterium | reverse complement strand
TTCGTCCATTTTGATTCGACATCACCTTGCCTCCAAATCTCGTGTTATCCTGATATTTGTTCTAGAATTTTTATGTCGCCGCATACAGCACAGTTTCACTGATAAACGAAGTGTAGTTCCGTAAACAGAACTTGTATCCCAAGCCCAAACCTTCAAGGTAAAAGGGAATATCCCAAATATGATTGGGGGTATGGTATACGCATATTGCCAGATCCGGTTTGTTCTGCTTTATTAGTGTCTCGGCACCTTTTAAGGCTTCCAGTTCTGCCCCTTCTACGTCCATAGTAATAGGGAAGAAAACGCGGAAATACCCCGATGAGTGTCACCGGATTTAAACTTGCGGTCGAGTACGGCAAATATCTTGAGCCTATATCTTTCTGCGACAAAAATTAGAAAGGTTAGGACTTACGCAGTTGCGGCATTTTACCCCCCTCAGTCCCCCCCTCAAGCGGGGGGAAGTTAGCACCTCCCCCGCTGTCGGGGGACGCAAAGCGGGGCGGGGGTAGAACACCGTGATTTACCGCAACTGCGTAAATCCTGTAGATTAGACTATCTCCAAACCGAACTCCCGTAATATCGCCACCTCAACCCGGCTGCCGAACCGCTGCCGGATAATGCCCGCCACTTCGTCTGAATAGGCGGCGGCCATCACAATGACGGCCTCCACCGGGTCGTCATCCAGCGCGTCCGGGGCAACAATAGGCAGGTGCGTGGCCGGGGTGTATTTGCCCTGTTTAAACGGCGCGGAATCGATGACGTACCGGATTTTTCCGGCCATACCCGCCAGCGACAGCATAGCCAGGGCCTGATGTCCCGCGCCCCACACGGCCACCTGCTCCGGCAAAAACCGGCCCAACCAGGCGGAAATTTCATCCTTGAGCCGGGTTCGCTGCCGCTCAAAAGGCGATAAATCCAGCCGGCCCCGTTTACGCACCACCGCCGAAAGGATGTAATTATGCCATATTTCATTACATTCAATCACCTCAAACCCGTTCAGGCCCAGAGTCGTGCGCAGCGTTTCGGCGGTAAAGTAAAACAGATGGTCGCCGATAAATTCCGAAAACAGGTTCCGGCGCAGCATCATATCAAAATTCGGCACTTCCACCAGCCCCACCGCGCCTTGCGCCAGATTATTGCCAATGCCGGTCAGCACGGTATTGGGGTTCGGCAAATGTTCAAAGAAATTCAAAATGACGAAGGCATCAAACGGGGCATGGGCCAGCCTGTCCGTCCGGCTTTCAATGTACCCCTGCGACACTGCCGGCCCGGCTTCAACGCAGGCCTGCACCGCTTCAGCGGCGTATTCCAGCCCGTATGCGGCCACGCCCGTTTCCCGCCACAGCGATAAATAGTCGCCCCGCCCGCAGCCAATTTCGATGACCTTTTTGCCGGTCAGGGCAAATTTTTGCGCGAACCCGGCAAATTGCTCCCGCCGAAAGGCCATCATCTCCGCCGAAACAGCGGCGGCCCGAATGACCTCCCGATAATACGAAACCGGGTCGTTGCCGAGTTGCACCAGCCCGCAACCGGAACACTGGCGCACGTCCAGCGCCACGCCGGCATCCCCGGCCAATGTGTCGGCGGCGGGCAAATACTGGGCCGCGCCGGGCATATTTTCGTATCGCAGCAACGGCTCATCGAAAAATTTTTGATTGCACACCCTGCATCGTTCAACCGGCATAAATGCTCAATCCCCCTCCAGTACCGGAATAACCATATTCCGTTCAAATTCATCCCGTTCCAGAAAGGGCCACAAATCCTCCATCGGCATGGAAACCATCGAGCCGTCGGCCCGTTGCCGGGAAGAGACGCGCGGCATGGTGGGTTGGTCCGGGGCCACCATCACTTCGCACAAAAACGGACCATCGGCAGCAAGCGCTTGCGACACCTTTCTCCGCAAACTGCTGTGATTATCCAGGCGCAAATACGGCAATCCAAAAGCGGCGGCAATTTTCTGCCAATCGGGCAGGGTCAGGCCGCTGCCGGCAGTGGCGGCAACGTAGCGGCCTTCAAAATAGCGCTCTTGCGAAAACCGGATGGAGGCGTAGCCCTGATTATTCAGCACAAAAAATTTGATGGGCAATCCCAGCCGGCGCACGGTTTCCAGTTCCTGCACGTTCATCACAAAACCGCCGTCCCCTTCGATGGTGACGATGCGCCGCCCGCCGCCCGCCACCGCCCCGCCAATGGCCGCCGACAGGCCGAAGCCCATCGCGCCCAACCCCTGGCTGTTAAAGACGCGCTGGCCCGCCTTTACCCGAAAGGCTTGCATAACGCGCTCGCTGCACGCCCCGGAACTGCCCGGCGCCAGTAAATCATCGGCGGTCATTTCGTCCGATAAAACATCAATGAGTACGTAATCGTTCACGTAATCGGTCTGCTGCCGGTATTCCGGCAAAACAACCGGATACCGCGCCTGCCACGCCTTGCTTTGGGCCAGCCAGTCCGCCCATTTGTCGCGGGGCGAAAAATTTGCCGGTTGGCGGGTAAACTCGCGCAAAAAGTCGCCGGCATCGGCCTGAACAGCCAGCGCCGGGGCCGGCTGGATTTTGTCCAGCTCGGCCCGGTCAATATCGACGACGATTTTGTGGGCGGCGCGGGCAAAATTGGCGTGGCTGTAGGCCGTCTGCCCAAAATCCAGCCGCGCCCCGATGGTCAAGAGCCAGTCGGCGTTTTGCTGGGTGAAGTTGGCCCCGCGCCGGGCCACCGCGCCGGGCCGGCCGGCGTATAGCGGATGGTCGTCCGGCAAAAAGTCTGCCGCCTTCCAGGTGGTCAGCACCGGAATTTGCAGCCGGTCAATCACCTGCAAAAACGGCTCCAGCCCGCCGGCCAATCGAACCCCGTTTCCAGCCAAAATGACGGGCCGCTCGGCCTGCCCCAGCCAGTCGATGGCTTGCCGCACGGGCGCGGTCAAGTCGGCGGGTGACGGCGGTTCCGGGCTGAAGCCCATCAGCGCGGCTTGGTCAATCATAGCGGCTTGCACGTCCAGCGGAATATCGAGCCAGACCGGGCCGGGTCGTCCGTTTTTTGCCAGATGGACGGCCTTTTCCAGATGATAGCGCACCGAATCCGGCTCGGTGACGGTGACGGCGTATTTGGTGATGGGCCGGGCCATCGACACGATGTCGATTTCCTGAAATCCCATTTGCCGCACGCCCCGCCCGGCCATCGAATCGGAGCGTTTGACCTGCCCGGAGATGACCAGCACCGGAATCGAATCGAGCCACGAGGCGGCCACGCCGGTGAGGGCGTTGGTGCCGCCGGGGCCGGTGGTGACCAAAGCCACCCCCAAATTGCCGGTCATCTGGCTGTAGCCATCGGCGGCAATGGCGGCAGCCTGTTCATGCAGCATCGCCACGTATTCCAGCCGGTTGTTGCGCCCCAGCGAATCGACCAGATGCATACAGCCGCCGCCGGGCAGCAAAAAAACGTGCCGCACGCCTTGCCCGGCGATAAAGTCAAAAACGTAATCGGATAATTTTATCATGGCAAATCTTGCCTCAGTGGGTTTTGGGTTGGGCCGTTTATTCACCATTCAACCCGGCCAGTATCTGTTCGATGGCAATACCCCGATTCCACGGCTGGGCGGCCAGCAGGCCGGTTATGCCCAACGTCCGGGCGGCGCTTACGTGGGCCGGATTATCGTCAATCAGCACATCAGCCCGCCCCCACCAGCGCAGATACCCGGCTTTGGATGGGTCAATCACCGGGCCGGGGTCATCCGGGCGGGGCGAGGGCGCCACGGCGAATGTCCGAATCCAGCGCCCGAAATGGCGCATCACCCACGCTGCTGAAAGGGGCGCGGTTTCAAGCGGCGTGGCGGTCAGGGCCACGTGCCGAAATTGATGGCCGTGGGCCTCAAACCAGCGTCGCACCGGGACGGCGGGTTCCAGCGCGGCAAACCGGCTCAATCGAAACTCATCCAGCGAGCGCAAGTAGGCTTCGCGGCTGATACCGAGCAGGCGGTGCGGCGGGTTCTCCGTCAGACCGGCAAAGGTCAGGGCGCAATCTGGCTGGGTTTCCAGCCAGGTTCGGGTCAGGCTATTCAGTACGTCGTCTACATCCCAAACAATGGTTTTCATGCAACGCTCAATTTCTGTGATGATACAAGACTCCGGCCCGGTAGTCCGAGTTTTGTTGCTCCCCCCTTAGTCCCCCCTCTGGAGGGGGGAAATATTCCCTCCCCCCTGTGGGGGGGTTAACTCGTCGGCGGACATTCCGGCGGCGCGCAATATTCCCTCCCCCCTGTGGGGGGGGTAACTCGTCGGCAGACATTCCGGCGGCGCGCAATATTCCCTCCCCCCTGTGGGGGGGTTAACTCGTCGGCAGACATTCCGGCGGCGCGCAATATTCCCTCCCCCCTGTGGGGGGG
>JAJRUC010000031.1 GCA_024278015.1 Chloroflexota bacterium | reverse complement strand
GCAAAATACGATTGGTAAATATTGGGGGCGCTGAGGTAGTTCACGTCGATAATGGCGAAGTTGGCATCGGGGTTGGCTTCGGCAGCGGCCTGGGTAGCGTCGCCCAGCAAAAAGCCGACGGTGACAATCAGGTCATAATCCTGCTGCAAAAATTCGTTGATGTTCTTGGCATAATCGGTTTGCTGCTGGGATTCAAGGAAGTTGACTTCAACGCCAAAATCGAGTTCAGCGTCTTCCATCCCTTTCCAGGCCAGTTCGTTGAAGCTGGCATCGTTGATGCCGCCCACGTCCGTCACCTGACCGGCTTTAATAGCCGGGGGGGGGGCGGGCGCTTCGGTTGGGGCAGCAGCGGCCGGGGCTTCGGTTGGGGCAACGGCGGCGGGCGCTTCGGTCGGGGCGGCGGGGGCAGGCGCTTCGGTGGCGGGGGTGCCGCCACATGCGGCCACTAAAGCAATAGCTATGAGTAAAACAAACAAGAGCGAAAATCGCTTGGTCATTTTAAATTCTCCTCCAGAGTTTTTAATTTCATCGTGTACACACACTGTGTATTAAAACAACGGTTGGGCTGTCGCGTCTTTGCCGGGCATCACCTCCTTTTTATGTACGAATGGTAACAGAAAATTCAGAAACACAAGGGTTTGCAAGTTAGGTAGGCAAAAGTTTTTCAGTATACAACCTCAGTTCGGGATAAGGTTTATCAGTCCACAGATGGACATATAATGCCCTGCGGGTACAGATTTTCACAGATAAAATATTTCTATGAGTTCCTGTGCGCAAAAATCAAAAAATCTGTGTTTATCTGTGTTATCTGTGGACTATTTTTACCTCAGTTGAGTATTGTCCTACTTATCCCGAATTCAGTATACAGGTAATCAGGCAAAAATCCCCCCGCCCTTGAGGGAGAGGGTTGGGGGGAGGGTGAAAAGCGGCTCGGCAACGCAAATTACGGTCCACGAACATTGTTTTACCCGTACCATTCACCCCCTCCCCAACCCTCCCCCGGGCAGGGGGAGGGGGTGAAAATGCCAAAAAACTTTTGCTCACCTACTTATCTGTCAATCATCCTGTTGGCTTCCGTATTATTAAATTGTACATTATTTTACCCCTTCAAGCCGCTCAAGGCAATTCCTTCGGTGAATTGTTTTTGGGTGAAGAAATAAATGAGCAGAACCGGCACCATAGTGACGACGGCCCCGGCCATTTGCAGATGGACGCGCTGCTGTTCTTCGTCCAGAAAATTGGTTAGCCCCACGGCGATGGGCCGCCAGTCCGGGCTGTTGGTAACCAGCAGGGGCCAGGCCAGGGCGTTCCAGGCGCCGATGAAGGCAAAAATGATGATGGTCATAAGCGGCGCTTTAGAGAGAGGCAGCACCACACTGGTTAAAAACCGCAAATGGCCGGCGCCGTCAATTTTGGCCGCATCGAACAGGTCATGGGGGATTTGGCTGAAAAACTGCCTCAACAAAAAAATGCTGAAAACATTGCCCATAAATGGAATGGTCAGGGCGGGCCAGTTGTCTATCCAGGGAATGGGGCCAATGCGCCCCAGCCAGGTAACGGTCAGGAAGTTCGGCAGCAGCAGCACCATCTCCGGGATGAAAATTGTTGCCAGTAACAGCGCAAACAGAAAATCCTTGCCCACAAAGTCCATGCGGGCAAAGGCATAGGCGGCCAGAGTACTGAAAATAACAATACCAGAGACGCTGATAGTGGTAATAATGACGCTGTTGACAAAATATTCAGAAAATTTGGCCTGTTCCCAGGCGTCAAAATAGTTTTGAAACTGCGGTTGGGTCGGAACCCAGCGCGTGGCAATGGCTTCGGCGCGGGTCATCAGCGAGGCGGCGATGGTCCAGTACATCGGCACAACCATCACCACTGCGCCCAAAGACAGCACAACGTACACAATCATATTCCACCATTTGAAGCGGCGGGCCGTGTATCTTCTCCGGGTTGCAAAAACACTAGCCATAAAACACCTTCTCTCCCTGCAATTTGTTATTGACCAGTGTCAAGGCCAGCACCACGCCAAACAGCACAAAGGCCATTGTAGAGCCGTAGCCATACCGGCTGTCTGCCTTGATTAAATCCCAAATGACCATGCTCATCGTATCGACGGTGCGCAGGGCGCCCGCGTTTCGCAAAACAAAGACGTGATTAAAGGCCTTGAAGGTGCCGATAACCCCCAACAATGACAAAAAATAGGTGATGGGCGAAAGCAGCGGCAGGGTGATATGCCGGAAAGATTGCCACCGGCTCGCGCCGTCTATTTCTGCCGCCTCGTACAGCGAGCGGGGAATGCCGCCCAGCCCGGCCAGGAAAATGACCGCGTTGTAGCCGGAATACGTCCAGATACCAAACATAATGATAACCACCAACGCCAGGCTCGGCCCTGCAAGACTGCCGATTTTGAAGATGCTGTTCGGTTCCAGCAGCCATTTCAGCGGCTTGATGCCAAACACATTCAGCAAGTTGTTCATCATGCCTGTCGGTCGATTGGAGAACATAATTCTGAAGACGGCGGCGCTGGCAACGGCGGGCGTAATGTACGGCAAAAAGTAGACCATGCGGAAGAAGGATTTGGCCCTGATTTCCTGATACAGCAGGTAGGCGATTGCCAACCCCAACGCCAGTTGAATGGGGACAGTGCCCATCGAATACCAGGTTGTAACCAGCAATCCCCGCCACATATCCTTGTCGCCGGAGGCAAATACCGCCGGCAACTCGCCTATCAACATCCATGCCGCAGCCAGCAACATAATCCCGGCCAGCAGCCGAAGCGCCATATGGGCCGAACCGGGCTGCCGGGCGGCGCTGTTCCACATCCGCCACCCGAAATACAACAATATCAAGCCGGCTATAATGAAAACAACCTGCGGCCAGGTGTTGATTTCAACGTTTTTTTCAACGGCTTTGGCGTATTCCAGTTGAATGTTGCTGACAATAAAACGGCCAATCAGATAGCCGGAAAGGGCAAAGAAGGTTGCCATAAAAAATTGGGAAACATAGTGGGTGGCATGCCGGTTTTTGAGCAACCGGGCTATGAGTATCCACAGCACAACGCCCCCCACCAGCAGCCACACCGCCTGCTGCCGGGCCTGCATTACCGTTTCTACCCGGAAGGCTTCCTGAAAAAGCTGAACGTACAATTTGCGGGTTTTTTCAAGCCGCTGCACCTTCTCGCCGATGTTCAGTACTTCCGGCAAAACCAGCACGGCAAAGACGAGCCATTTGTACAACGAACCGGCCAGCAAAGCTCCCGGAATCGCCAGCAGCCAGGGTGTTTCGTTGGTCTCTTGCGCCTTTTTCCAGACCTTTCGCAGGTAAGAAACAGCCAGCCAAATCGCGCCGACGGCAATTAAAAATGCGATAACGTAAGCCAGATTATCCAGCGCTTTGGTATAGTTACTCAACCCTCGAAACGTGCTTTGTTTTATCTTCCACTTGTACATGCTCACGTAAAGCGCAAAGGCAACCGGAAACAACCCGAACACAAAAATCAACGACATCGCCGGAGACAAAAACAGGTAAGCCGTCAGATTTTCTTTCAGAATCCGCCCTCGCTTACCTGACAGTAATCCGGTTGGGTGCCGGGTGGGTTGCCGGTCCATCGCTGAAGCCCCACTCGCCATATTAATCTCCTCTTGTTAGTTTTTATGCATAGACCGCTGAACTTTACAAGCAACTAACTTTACCACAAATCCCCATTGTACGGCAAAATTACGTAGCCGATTTCCACAAACCCGGCCTTTCGGCCTATGTCGCCGCCGAGCCGTCCACGCCGAGTTCCGCCGCAATACCCTGCATCGCCGCCAGTACCCGCCCAACATGCTCCCACAATTCAACGCCCAAATCCGCCACGGCTTCTTCAATTTCCGCCCGATTGACCCCGGCGGCAAATTGTTTCGCCTTCCATTTTTTCTTCACCGATTTGACCTTCACATCCCGAATATCCTTCGAGGGGCTCACGTATGCCACCGCCTGAATCAATCCGGTCAGCTCGTCCACCGCG
>JAJRUC010000030.1 GCA_024278015.1 Chloroflexota bacterium | reverse complement strand
CGTCCCTCCTTCAAGGGCCGGCAGAGGCAGCAACAGCCCCAAAATAACTAAAACGAGATTGCCTAAAATTGACCTCATCTTCATAGCGTGGCCTGTATCTTTCAAAATGTTGTGTGAGTATAAGCAATTTGCGGCGAATCCTCAAATTTAAGTGCGGGTGCATTTCAACAAAGGCCGAACCTGTGCTAAAATACACCCTTGATATAGCAATAATCTTCATTAATAAAAGGTGTGCAACTTATGGAATATGCCCAGTTAGAAAGCCGGATTTCTTTTTTGGACCATGAATTTCGGCGCGAAAAAGCCGAAACCGCCCAGCTTCGGCATCAACTTGACCTGAGCGAGGCGGAAAAGGCAGAACTCGGCAAGCGAGTCGAATCGTTGGAAACGGAATTGCTGGAGGTCAAATCTAACCTGACCAAAGTGAGCAAACTTGAAGCGGTTATCGACCGCTTCAAGGGCGAAATGATGGGCGTGATGGAAGAACATCGGCTGACCCAAAAACGGGTTTTGCACGACGCTGAACGCACCCGCTCAATTGAACTGGAGTCTCACACCAAAGCCATTGCCGACCTGCGGAAAGAGATAGAACGAAGCCGCAATCTGGACGAACTGATTTCGCTGGCTCGCACCGAAACAAACCGTCAGGGGGCGATACTGGTGTCTTTTCAGCAGCGGTTGGATAATTTAACCAAGCAAAATGACGAGCGGGTGCGCTCTGTGGCCTATCTGGAAGAGCAGCGTCGCACCGATGGTAAAAATATCGCTGAATTGAAGGCCGAAACAACCGATATATTCAAACGGCTGGATTTACAATTGGCAAAAGTGGAACTTTTGGAACGGCGGATGCCGCAATTTGGGCAATTTCAGGCCGAACTGGCGAAAATCAACGAGAAGGTGCGCGCCGAAGTCGAAAAATCGCAGTACCAGCAGGGACAGGTGGAACGGTATCTTAAAAGCTGGGATGAGCTTTCCGCCCTGGTGCAGCGTCGCCTGGCCGAATTTGAAGGCCGCATGGAACGCTATGCCGAACAATACCAGCGTAATCAAAAGGCGTTGGAAAATTTGCAGGGCTTTCAGGAACAACTGAAACGCGGGCAACATGAATTTATGGAGCTGCATCGCCTGAACACCGACCGCCGGCGCAACCGGTTTGAAACCTGGCAGTCGGCTCAGGAGCAAACCCTGCGCAAAGCCGAACTGGAAACCAGTCAGCGCCTGGCCGAGATGCTGCGCCGGGTTGAAAACTTGCAGGCAAACCTGAAAACTGTTACCAGTCAGATGCCGGTTTTAAAAGCGCAACTTGAACTGCTGTTGAAAGTTTCGGAAGAAGACGCCATCACCCGCGCTTTGGCCGCCAGAGATTGGCAAATCCGCTTTGAAGAACTGATTTTGGCCGCCGAAGCCGAAAACCTTGATTTGGACGCGCAGTAAATTGCGCAACCACACAGGTGATTTATGCACGTAATTGGAACCGCCGGCCACGTTGACCACGGCAAATCAACCCTGGTGCAGGCCTTGTCCGGCATTGACCCGGACCGCTTGCAGGAGGAAAAAGAGCGCGGCATGACCATCGACTTGGGCTTTGCCTGGCTGACCCTCCCCTCCGGCGCATCGGTGGGCATTGTTGATGTGCCCGGCCACGCCGATTTTATCAAGAATATGCTGGCCGGGGTGGGCAGCGTCGATGCCGCCATGCTGGTGGTGGCCGCCGACGAAGGGGTGATGCCCCAAACCCGCGAACACCTCGATATTCTGGACTTGCTCAGGGTGGAGCGCGGCCTGGTGGCCCTGACAAAAATCGACATGGCAGAAGATGAAGACTGGCTGGATTTGGTGGAAGCGGATGTGGCCGAAACCCTGACCGGCACCGCCCTGGAAAACGCCCCCATCCTGCGCGTTTCGGCGGTGAGCGGCGCGGGCCTGCCGGAACTGCGAACCGCGCTTGACCGGCTGTTGCAAGAAACCCCGGACCGGGCCGACAAAGGCCGCCCCCGGCTGTTTGTGGACCGGGTTTTTACCGTCAGCGGCTTCGGCACGGTGGTCACGGGCACGCTCATCGATGGCGTGTTTTCGGTGGGGCAGGAAGTGGAGATTTTGCCGTCCGGCCGCAAATCGCGCATCAGAGGTTTGCAAAGCCACAAAACAAGCGTGGAACAGGCCCAACCCGGCAGTCGGGTGGCTATTAATTTGACCAATATCAGCAAAGCAGACCTTAATCGGGGCGATGTGGTGACGCTCCCCGGCTGGCTGGAGCCTTCTCGCCTGATAGATACGCGCCTGCGCTGTTTGGCAGATATGCCCCGCCTCCTGAAACATAATCAACAGGTTGATGTCTTTACCGGGGCGATAGAGGTTGCGGCGCATCTGCGCTTGCTGGGCGACAGAGAGGTGCTGCCCGGCGAAGAGGCGTGGGTTCAGCTTCGGCTGGAGCGATTCATCCCCGTGGTGAAGGGCGACCACTTTATCATTCGCCAACCTTCGCCCAGCCGAACCATCGGCGGCGGCGTGGTGGTAGACCCCCTGCCCCGCCGCCGGCACCGGCGCTTTCGGGCAGAGTTGCTGCGCCGGCTGGAAACGCTGGCCCACGGTACGCCGGCAGACCTGCTGCGCGATACTCTGGACCGCCTGGGGCCGGTGCGGGTGAAGGCGCTGGCAAGCCGAAACACGCTTCCGGAAGCGCAACTGGAATCGGTGTTG
>JAJRUC010000029.1 GCA_024278015.1 Chloroflexota bacterium | reverse complement strand
TATTATCCCCGTTGTTACAGCAGGCCCACTTTTTTGGCCGCCATCTCGAAGACATCCATGGCCCGGTCAATCTCGGCCAGGGTGTGTCCGGCGGTGACATTGGCCCGCAAACGGCTGAGATTGGCCGGTACGGCGGGCGAAACAACGGGCAGGACGAAAATACCTTCATCCTGCGCAATTTTAGACATCAGCCAGGCGCGTTCATCATCGCCGATAATAATGGGCACGATGGGCGTTTGGCTGTTGAGGGTATCGAAGCCCCGCGCCTGCAAGCCGCCGATGAAGTGGTCAACGTTTCGTTGCAGCGTTTTTACCCGCTCCGGCTCATCAAGCATAACCTCGAAGGAGGCTTTGGCTGCCGCCACCGAAGCCGGGGGCAGGGCCGCCGAAAAGATGAAGGCGCGGGCGGCGTGCTTCAGGTAGCTGATTAACTCGGCGTTGGCGGCAATGTAGCCCCCCACGCTGGGGATGGTTTTGCTCAACGTCCCCATTTTCAGGTCGATGACGTTTTTGAGGCCGAAATATTCTTCAACACCGTGCCCTGTTTCGCCGATTACGCCCACCGAATGGGCTTCGTCAATCATCAGCAGGGCTTCGTATTTGTTGCACAGGTCAACCACCGCCGGCAAATTCAAAATATCGCCGTCCATGCTGAAAACCGCGTCGGCCACCACCAGCTTGCCTTTGCCGTCCGGCACGGCGGCCAGGGCCTTTTCCAGGCTGTCCATATCGTTGTGGTCAACCCGCACAAACTTGGCCCGCGACATCAAACAGCCGTCGACGATGCTGGCGTGGTTGAGTTTGTCTGAAATGACCACATCGTTGCGGCCCACCAGGGCGGCAATGGTGGCGTAGTTGCACACAAAGCCGCTGGAAAAGACGATGGCGTCTTCCGTGCCCTTGAAGCCGGAGATGGTGCGCTCCAGCTCGTTGTGCAAGCGAATGGTGCCGGCCAAAATGCGCACGCCGTGCGTGCCGCTGCCAAATTCATTGATGGCTGCCAGGGCCGCCGCGTCAATTTTGGGATGCCCCAATAAATTTAAATATGAATACGAAGCGAATTGAAGCATCTTGCGACCATTGATGGTAACGTGCATCCCATCAACGGCTTCAGCTTCTTGCAAGTACAGGTACAAATCTTGCGCCTTGGCGCCGTTGACTCGTTCATTTATCTGCGCCACGCGCCAGGCAATTGGGCCGTTGCCGTTGAACATTTAGGTTGACCTCTTCTTTCTGACTGATTGACCGGTTGATTCAAACTTCTTCCTGTTAAAGCAATATTAGTACATTTTGAAGGAAACGCAAGAAATCATTTGCTCCAATAAGTCAGAGGGATAATTGGCCCGTTTTTTGATAAAATTACCGGCTGAATTTGACAAGGGCAGCATACGATGCTACAATTTGACCAAATATGCTTAATTGGTCATAAAGTCACGAAAGGGGGAGGCGTGGTTAAGCCCGCTACCGAAGAACGCAAACAAAGAATACTCAATGCCGCCGCCGATTTGTTTGTCCATTACGGCTACGATAAAACCACGGTCAGCGATATTGCCCGCCGGGCCGGCATCAGCAAGGGGGCCATCTATCTCCATTTTAAAAGCAAGGACCATTTGCTGGAAGGTCTCATCGTCTGCGAGATGGAACGCTACGCTGAAAAGTGGCTGGCCCTTCTGGCCGCCGACCCCAGGGGGGGCACAATCGGCGCCATGTACAAAAACAGTTTGTACGCGCTCAACAGCAGCCCTTTTATGGCCGCCATGTTCAAGCGGGATGGGCGGGTGCTGGGCAACTATCTTCGCAAGCCGGATAATTTTTTTCGGAACGCGCGCCGGAAGCAAAAAGAGTCTGACCGGTTTGTCTTTGTGAAGATGATGCAGGATGCCGGGGCGATGCGGCGGGATATTGACCCCAAAGTAATTGCCCACATTATGAATATGCTGGCCTATGGACTGGTTAGTATGGAAGGCATTGTGCCCCAGGAGGATATTCCGCCCCTTGAGGATGTCATCGAAGGTATTGCCGTGATGATGGATGCGGCTTTAACCCCGGCAGACGGCGGCAACCTTGAGGCCGGGAAGGCCATCCTCAACCGGATTGCCGGGGCGGCGCGCCGGCAATTTGAACAAGCGCGAAACACGGAACAGGAGTAAGACACGCATGATAACCGTAAAAAATTTAACCTACACCTATCCGGGCGCGGCCGCCGAAACGCTGCACGGCCTGAATTTTGAAATCGACGCCGGCGAAATTTTCGGCTTTTTGGGGCCGTCGGGGGCCGGAAAATCGACCACCCAGAATATTCTCATCGGCCTGTTAAAAAATTACGGCGGAAGTATTCAGGTTATGGGCCGCGAAGTCAGCGCGTGGGGGCCGGATTATTACGAGCATTTGGGCGTTTCGTTTGAAATGCCGAACCACTATTTGAAGCTTACCGCGCTGGAAAACTTGCAGCACTTCCGGTCACTGTACAGTGGCCCCACCCTTCAGCCGCAGGCGGTGCTGGAACGGGTGGGCCTGAAGGCCGATGCCGACAAAAAGGTCGGCGAGTTCAGCAAAGGCATGAAAATACGGCTGAACGTGGCCCGCAGCATCATCCACAATCCGCAGGTGCTGTTTCTGGATGAGCCGACCAACGGCCTGGACCCGGTGAACGCCCGCAATATCAAGGATTTGGTGCTGGAGCTTCGCAGCCGGGGGACAACCGTCTTTGTGACCACCCACGATATGATGGTGGCCGATGAGTTGTGTGACCGGGTGGCGTTTATCACCGCCGGCAATATCAGCGTTATCGACGCGCCCGCTACGCTCAAAAAACGGTACGGCAGGCGGGCGCTGCGGGTTGAATACATGAACAGCGCCCAGGATATTCAATATCAGGAATTTCCGCTGGACGGGCTGGGCGGCAACGCCGATTTTATCAATCTGCTGAATACCGCCCACCGGCTGGAGACGATTCACTCTCAGGAAACCACCCTGGACAATATTTTCATCGAAGTGACCGGAGAGGAGTTGACGGTATGACCCGCCTGACAGCAGCCATGAAAATTGATGTCATTGTGCAAATACGAAACAACCTGTACGCCATCGGCATTGGGGTGGCGGCCCTTGTGGCCGCGCTATTGGCCTGGCTGGCCGCCCCGTCGCAATTGCCGGCAATTGTGCCTGCGTTGATGTTGCTGGCTATCGGCGGCACCACGCTGCTTTACGTTGGGGCAATGATTCTGTTTGAAAAGAAGGAAGGCACGCTGAACGCCACTATCGTCTCGCCACTGCGCGCGCCGGAATATTTGTGGTCAAAAATTATTACCTTGACGGCTCTGGCAACCCTTGAATCGGTGATTATGGTGGGGGGGGCGATGCTCATTATGCGTTTTTACGGCAGGCCGGCCCTGCCCAATATCCCCATTGCCCTGACCGGCATCATCGCC
>JAJRUC010000544.1 GCA_024278015.1 Chloroflexota bacterium | reverse complement strand
ATGGACACCAGCGGGCCGGATTGTCGGGTTTGCCGAAAATACCCGTAACTCAGCAGCAAAACCGCAATGATGGCTGCGCGGCGGATGAACAGCAGCAACGCGCTCATATCCACCTGCTCTTCCAGTTCCAGCATGCGGATGCGCAATAGAATCGGCATAATCAGCGTGTTTGAAACCATAGTGGTCAACGCAACGGTTGCCACAATAACCATGCCCGTGGCCGCCGAAAGGCCGCCGATGAAAACGAACAACGCCAGAAACTCCCGGTGTTCCGCCATCGGCAGGGTCAAAACAAAGGTATCGGGATTGACCGCTCCATCGGGGAAGTGCAACAAGCCGCCCAGGGCAATGGGCAGCACAAATATGTTGATGATGATGAGATAGAGCGGGAAGAGCCATACCGCTTTGTTAAGGTGCTGTTCCTGATTATTTTCAATGACCGCCATTTGAAACTGGCGCGGCAAAAACAAAATTGCCATCATCGACAGAAAGGTGAGCCATGCCCAATCTGAAAAACCGCCGGTCATGGTGTACAATTCGCTCAGGCGCGGTTGTTCGGCGGCCAACCGAAACAGATTGCCCGGCCCGCGATAAATGCCATACGTCACAAAAATACCCACCAGCAAAAACGCCACCAACTTTACCACCGATTCGAAGGCGATGGCCAGAACCAGCCCTTCGTGGTGTTCGGTTGCGTCCAGATGTCGCGTCCCGAAAAGGATGGCGAATGCGGCCAGCAGCAGGGCGACAAAGAACGCGGTATCGCTGAAAACGGGAATGGTTCCCACGTCTGACGGCATAACGACATTGGGGTAATGCCGCAGCACGGTATAGTTCACCGAAATGGCTCGCAATTGCAGAGAAATGTAGGGGATAATGCCGATGACGGCCACCACCGTCACCAGCCCGCCCAGCAGCGAACTTTTGCCGTAGCGGGAGGCGATGAAATCGGCAATGGAGGTGATGTGGTTCACTTTGGCGATGCGAATCATTTTCCGCAAAACAAACCACCACAGCGCCGCCATCAAGGTTGGCCCCAAATAGATGGTCAAAAAGGTTACGCCGGAATTGACGGCCAGCCCCACACTGCCGAAGAATGTCCATGCGGTGCAATATACCGCCAGCGAGAGGGCGTAAATGTATGGGTTATTGCTGAGGCTTCGGCCCGCGTCGGCTCTTTTGTCGCCGTAATAGGCCAGCGCAAACAGCAACAAAATGTACCCCAACGAAACGATGAAGATAATCCAGCCTGCCAGCATTATGCCCCCGCCCTCACCGGTAGCGCTCCACAACCCACGCCATAATGCCCACCAATATCAACCAGACAATGAAAATGTAAAGGTACAACACCGGAATTCCGGCCAGCAAACTGTTTTTGTTCAACACCGACAGCGCGGGGAAATTGAAAAAGAACATCCCCAACAAAAATACTATCAACAACCGTTGCTCTTTTATGCGCTGTCTGTTCACCTGTTACCCCAAAAAATCGGTGCGGAAGCGTTGTGCCGTAGCGCTCTGCATATCTCTGATAGCCATAAAGGCATCCTTTAAATGCCGCCTTTCCAGCGACGAAATCGCGTTCAGTTGCAGTTTATTTGTGGGCAGCTCGCCGTTTTTGATGCTCTCTAACTGCGCCTTGAGCCGCAAACGCATTAAAAACGAAAACGTTTCAATCAACATATCTGCGCCGGGTTTGCTGAGCGCCCCCGTATCGGCGGCGGCATGCAGGCGGTCTATGGTGGCGCGGAACGGGGTGCGTGATTCCAGCCCGTAGGTGCGGGCCAGGCCGACGACGGGAGCGATGCCCCCTGTTTTCAAATCCACCCAGCCGCCTTCATTGCGAATACGCCACAAAAATCCGATGGGCGGATGAAATTGCAGGGCTGCGTTCGCCAAATGCGCCAAAAATATTTTGTTGAGGCCGGCCCGGATGAGCAGGTTCTCCAGTGGTTTGAGTGACAGTGTACCAAAAACGGGGCGAAAGTCGAAGAAAATCCCCACTTCCATCAAGGCTTGCGGGCCGGGCGTTTCAATCCAGCCGTTAAAAATTTTAATCCATGCCGCCAGGGGTTTATGCCAGTTGGTAGCCATATACCCGCCCGGACATTCCGGGAAGCCGGCCAGCATCAAGTTGTTTGCCACATGCCCGGCAAGGGCGGCGAAATATTTCTCTGCCGCTGCCGAGTCGTCCTCATATATCAGCGCATTGTCCTGGTCGGTTAAAATCACCTGCTCCCACCGGCCGCCGGAGCCGAAGACCACCCATGTGTACGGCGTGGGTGGCGGCCCCAGTTCCGCTTCCGCCAATTGCAGCAACTTGCGCACCAGGGCAGCATTCAAGCTGCCGACGATGCGCCCGATGCGGGGCACATCCAGGCCCCCTTGCGCCAGGACGTCAACTGTGCCGGCCACATCCAGCGAATACCGCGACAGATTTTCCGCCGAGTCCATCCGTTCCAGTTGTTTCAGCAAAAACAGCGGGTTTTTGGCCTGAAACCGCAACAGGTCGGTATCGGTTACCACCCCGACAATATCTTCGTGGCGGGTGAGGGGCAGATGGTGGATATTTTCCTGCAACATGTACAGCAAGGCGCCATACACCGGGCTTTCGGCGGTGAGCGATTTTAGCGGACAACTCATCACATCGGCCACGGGTGTTTCCGGCCCCAGGCCATTGGCCAGCACCCGCGTGCGCAAATCGTGGTCGGTCACAATACCGGGCGGCGAACCTTCTACCAGCACGGAACTGGCCCATGCCCGGCGCATTGCCTTGGCGGCCTCCTCCACCGAGGCCGTTTTCGGCACAAAAATCGGGGGGCGGGCGACAAGTTGTTCCACCGGCGCGGTAATGTTGCCGGAAAGGGATGATTCGCCGGGAAACGGCGACAGGCTGCGCAATCGCTCGCTGAGGCTT
>JAJRUC010000028.1 GCA_024278015.1 Chloroflexota bacterium | reverse complement strand
TGAGCGACCTGGATTTGGGCATGAACCAGTGGATGACCCCCCCCTTCGCCTACCCGGACCAACCGATGAATCGGGGCAAGGTGCTGGATGCCGCCGGACTGGAAAAAGCGGGCGAGTTTGCCCGCTATCGGGATGTGGACGGCGACGGCGTGCCGTTCCGCACCTTGCCCGGCACAGACCATCCCCTGGCCGCGTATTTTACGCGCGGCACCGGCCACGATGACGCCGCCGTTTACAGCGAACGCCCCGACGACTGGGTGCAAAACATGCGCCGCCTGGCCCGCAAATACGCCGCCGCCGCAGAAAACCTGCCGGCCCCCGTCGTCACCGCCGATGAAGGCGCGGAAATCGGCCTGATTGCCTTCGGCAGCTCAGACCCCGCCGTGGTGGAAGCCCGCGACGCGCTGGCCGCTCGCGGCCTGAAAACCGCCTGTCTGCGCCTGCGCGCCCTGCCGATGAGCCGGACCGTTGAAGAATTTATCACTCGGCACCGGCGGGTGTACGTCATCGAAAATAATTTCAGCGGGCAACTGAAACAGATTCTCAGTATGGAATTGCCCCATCTGGCCCCCAAATTGCGGGGGCTGACCCATTGCGACGGCCTGCCTTTGACCGCAACCTGGCTGGTTCACGCTTTGCTGGATATGGAGGAAGCATAATATGGACGCACAATTATTTACCAAAGCAGATTACAAAGGCCGGCCCTCAACCTTGTGCCCCGGTTGCGGGCACGATTCAATCGCCGTCCGCATCATCAATGCCTGCTATCAGGCCAAAATTCCGCCCTGGCGGGTAGCAAAGTTCAGCGGCATCGGCTGCTCCAGCAAAAGCCCGGCCTATTTTTTGAGCCGGGCGCACGGCTTTAACGCCCTGCACGGACGTATGCCGTCGGTAGCCACGGGAGCGCTGTCGGCCAACCGCAATTTAATCGGCATCGGCGTTAGCGGCGACGGCGATACCGGCAACATCGGCCTGGGGCAATTCAAGCATCTCATTCGGCGCAACCTGCCCATGCTTTACATCATTGAAAACAATGGGGTGTACGGCCTGACCAAAGGCCAGTTTTCCGCCACCGCCGATGTGGGCCAGCAAACAAAATACGCCGCCAAAAACCCCTTTGTGCCGGTTGACCTGTGCATGGAAGCCCTGGCCGCCGGCGCTACATTTGTGGCCCGCTCCTTCGCCGGCGATGCCCGCCAGGTGGATACGCTGCTTCAGGCCGCCCTGCGGCACAACGGCGCCGCCATACTGGACATCATCAGCCCGTGCGTCACCTTCAACAACGCCGAAACATCGACCAAAAGCTACCCCTACGGCAAAAAATACGAGCAGCCCCTGCACGAAATGATGTATATCCCCGATGAAGAAGAAATTATGGTCGATTATGACCCCGGCGAAGCCATTGACGTGGCCCTGCACGACGGCTCTCATATTCGGTTGAAAAAGATGGATGAGGGGAGCTACATCCCGTCTACCCGGCTGGAGGCGATGACCCTGCTGCAAGCGGCGCGTGAAAACCACGAATTTATCACCGGCCTGATTTATATCGACCCGGATGCTGAAACCTGGTATCAGAAAATGAATGTGGTGGCGGAACCGTTGGTCCATTTACCGGCAGAAACACTGCGCCCCAACCGGCAAACATTGAAAGCGGTGATGGCTGAATTCAGCTAAAACGGCCGTTAATCTGTTTTGACAGGAAAATCAAATCAGATATACTCAAAAGGGGAAAGGAAAATCCTCCCCCTTCTTGAGGGGGGACCGAGGGGGGTGAATGGTTACAAACGGTGTTTGATTATTGAACATTCCGGTTGTAATCAGCTTGACGTGTCTGAATATGGAACCGCTGCCGGGACCGTAAAATGAAAATCAGTAGCCCTTTCATTCCCTGTGGATGAAAGGGCTTTCTATTGCAAGAAGCGCTCTACCCCTCCCGTCGCGTGCCGAGACTCCCCTGCCAGAGGGAGGGTCGGGGAGAGGGTATTATTCAAAAGAGGGAGGCGTCCTTTGAACAAAACAGGAATTGCAGGCAATATCGGCGACGGGGTGCGCTCCGATTGCCGGGTGACTTTTCAGCCCGCCACCGGTGGCGGCATCCGGGTTGATGTGCGCAGCAGGGTGCAAGCGTTGTATGGCGCGGCGATTGAATCGCTGGCGCGGGAGGTGCCGGCATTTTTCAGCATCGCCCATTGCCACTTGACCATTGAGGATGCCGGGGCGCTCGATTTTGTGATTGCCGCCCGCATCGAAGCCGCCCTCAAACAGGTGACGAAGACCGACCGCCAATTTCTGCCCGATATGCTGCCGCAGAATCAATATCACACCGAAAAAGACCGCTTTCGCCGCAGCCGGCTCTATCTGCCCGGCAACAGCCCCAAATTAATGCTGAATGCGGGCATTCATCAGCCTGATGGCATCATTCTCGATTTGGAAGATTCCGTCGCGCCCCCCAAAAAGGATGAAGCCCGCCTGCTGGTGCGCAACGCCCTGCGGCAGGTCGATTTTTACGGCGCGGAGCGGATGGTGCGCATCAACCAACTGCCCCGTGGACTGGATGATTTGGCGTTTGTGATTCCGCACAATGTGAACCTGATTCTCATTCCGAAGGTGGAATCGGCGGAACAGGTGCGGCAGGTGGACGAAAAAATCGCCGAAATTGCGGAACATCATCGGCTTGAACACCCCGTGTGGCTGATGCCCATCATCGAAAGCGCGTTGGGGGTGGTCAATGCCTGTCCCATCGCCGCCGCCGGCCCGAATGTGGTCGCGCTCGCCATCGGTTTGGAGGATTACACCGCCGACATCGGCGCGGCACGCACCTCCGCAGGGCGCGAATCCTTTTTCGCCCGCAGCCAACTGGTCAACGCCGCCCGCGCCGCCGGTGTTCAGCCCATAGATTCCGTCTTTTCCGACGTGAGCGATATGGACGCCCTGCGCCGGGTGGTCGGCGAATCGAAGATGCTCGGTTTTGACGGGATGGGCTGCATCCATCCCCGCCAGATTGCGCCCATTCACCAAGCCTTTGCGCCCACCCCCGCCGAAATCGAAAAAGCCCGCAAAATCGTGCAGGCTTTCGATGAAGCCACCGCCAAAGGGTTGGGCGTCGTTTCCCTCGGCTCGAAGATGATTGACCCGCCGGTGGTCAAACGCGCTTTGCGGGTGATGGCGCTGGCGGAAAAGAGTGGTCAAATTGATTGAAATTTCACCCTCTCCCCAGCCCTCTCCCTCAAAGGGAGAGGGGGATAGTTCCCTCCCCATTTGAGGGGGAGGGTTAGGGAGGGGGTTGCATAATTAGGAGCAACATTATGCCTCAAAACCTCATCAAAAACGCCGTCGGACGACTGGTTCCCACTGAAGTGAACGGTGTGCCCGCGATTCCATTTCAGGGCGTGGGGAAATATCACCCGACGGGACGCAAATACGGTGCGCCCATCCCCACCTGCGCCGATTATCCCGCCGATGGCGATAAACGCCGGCCCGACCTGCGCGCCGCACTCATCGCCGCCGGGTTGCGCGACGGGATGACCATTTCTACCCACCACCATTTCCGCAACGGCGATTTGGTCGCCAACCAGATTTTCGACATCGCCGCCGAATTGGGCGTGAAAGATTTGGTCTGGTTTCCGTCCGCGTCCTTCCCCTGCCATGCCCCCATCATCAAACATTTGGAAAACGGGGTGGTGCATCACATTGAGGGGAGTATGAACGGACCGCTCGGAAAATTCGCCTCCGAAGGGAAGATGCGCGGGTTGGGCGTGCTGCGTTCGCACGGCGGACGCTATCAAGCCGTGCAGGACGGCGAGGTGAAAATTGACATCGCCGTGATTGCCGCGCCCACCGCCGACTTTTTCGGCAATGCCAACGGGCTGACCGGACCGTCGGCGTGCGGGTTGCTCGGTTTCGCGCTGACGGATTCCCAGTATGCCGCAAAGGTCATCGTGGCGACGGACAACCTCGTCCCTTTTCCCTGCACCCCGTGGCAGATTCAGGGCAACAACGTCGATTTTGTGGTCGAAATGGCGCAGGTCGGTGTGCCCGAAAAAATCGTTTCCGGCACCACCCGCATCACCAAAAGCCCCGACCGGCTTTATATCGCCGAACTGACCGCCAAATTCTGCGACGCGGCGGGACTCATCCGCGACGGTTTTTCGTTTCAGGCGGGCGCGGGCGGCACATCGCTGGCAATCGGCAATTATTTTGGGCGGATAATGCGTGAAAAGGGGATAAAAGCCGCTTTTGCGCGCGGCGGCAGCAACCAATATTTGGTGGAAATGCTGGAAGAGGGATTGGTCGGGCATATTCTGGACGGGCAGACCTTCGATTTGGACGGCGTGCGCTCCATGCGCGAAAACCCGGCGCACGTCAATACCAGCCCGTTCACCAGCTACAATTATCACGGCAAGGGCAACTTCGCTTCCATGCTCGATATCGCCATTTTGGGCGCCACCGAAGTGGATGTGCATTTCAACGGGAATGTCGTCACCCACTCCGACGGCTATCTGCTGCACGGCATTGGGGGCTGGCAAAATGCGCTCTTCGGCAAAACGGTTATCCTGCCGATTCCCCTTTTCCGCGACCGCATCCCCGTCATCCGCGACGAAGTGACCACGCTGGTGGGACCCGGTGAGCTGATTGACGTGATTGTCACCGAGCGCGGCATCGCCATCAACCCCCGTCGCCCCGATTTGATTGCGGCGACGAAAAATTCCGGGCTGCCCCTTAAATCCATCCACGAATTGAAGGCAGAAGCCGAGCGCATTTGCGGGGTTCCGCAGAAACCCGCGCCGGCAGATGACATCATCGCCGTGATAAAATGGGTGGACGGCACGGTGATTGACGCGGTGAGGCGAGTGAAAAGTGAATAACGAAAAGTGAAAATTTTATCTAAAGGACATGGCTGATGACTGCTCAATGCCTTACCTGTAAACTCATCGCCCGTCGGGATGCGGGAGATGCGCCCTTGTGGGACAATATTTATCGGACAGCGTACTGGGATATTGTACATGCGTATAATACGGCGTTGCCCGGATGGCTGGTGCTGGTTTCCCGGCGGCACATCAAGGCGCTGGATGAGTTGACCGAAATCGAAGCGCAGGAGTTGGGCGTTTTGATTCGCCGGGTATCACAAGGTTTGAAGTTTACCACCGGCTGCCGGAAAACTTATGTCGTTCAATTTGCTGAAGCCGCAGAACACCCGCATGTTCACTTTCATATCATTCCCCGAATGGATGATTTGCCGCCGGAATATCGCGGCCCGAAAGTTTTCGGTCTTTTGGGCGTTCCGGAGGCGGATTGCGTTGACGAAAAGAAAATGAACGAAATTGCCGAAAATATTCGGGAGGTACTGTTGACGACATCATCGCCGTAATAACATTGATTTTGTTACTTTTCCATCAATTTTGACAGGACTTACGCAGTTGCGGTAAATCACGGTGTTTTACCCCCTCCCCGCTTCGCGTCCCCCG